>JBDKVD010000032.1:0-5375 GCA_039679325.1 Smithella sp. | reverse complement strand
AACATGTCCGAAGCGTTTTATATTACAACACCGATTTATTACGTCAATGCATCGCCGCATATCGGCCATGCCTATACAACAATAGTTGCCGACGTGCTGGCCAGATATTATCGCATGGCCGGTGTGGAAACTTTTTTTGTTACGGGGACCGACGAGCACGGCGATAAAATAGCTGAGGCGGCTCAAAAGGCGGGGATTACCCCGAAGGAATATGCCGACAGCATCAGCGCCCAGTTTCGCAGCCTCTGGCCCGAACTTTCCATAACCAATGATTATTTCATTAGAACAACGGACAAGAACCATATCGAAACCGTACGTTACATTTTGGAAAAGGTTCATGCGGCAGGTGACATTTATTTCGGCCAGTACGAAGGTTATTACTGTGTCGGCTGTGAACGTTTTTACATGGAAAAAGAACTGGTGGACGGAAAATGTCCTGATCATCAAACGACACCCGAACACCGCAAGGAAAGCAATTATTTTTTCCGCATGAGCAAGTATCAGAAATGGCTGATTGATTACATCAACGAGCATCCGGATTTCATTCGCCCGGAAAGGTACAAAAACGAAGTGCTGGCGTTTTTACGTGAACCGCTGGAAGACCTCTGCATATCGCGTCCCAAAACCCGGCTGGAATGGGGCATCACCTTACCCTTTGACGAAAACTATGTGACCTATGTCTGGTTTGACGCCCTGATTAATTACGTGACGGCGGTGGGTTACCCCGAAGGAGAAAATTTCCGAAAATTCTGGCCGGTGGCCCAGCATCTCATCGCCAAAGATATTTTGAAACCGCACGGCATCTACTGGCCGACCATGCTGAAAGCGGCAGGCATTGAACCATACCGGCACTTGAATGTTCACGGCTACTGGAATTCCGACCAGAGCAAAATGTCCAAGAGCCTGGGCAATGTCGTGCGTCCTTTAGACCTGAAGGATAAATACGGATTGGATGCTTTCCGCTATTTTCTGCTCAGGGATATGGTGTTCGGACTGGATTCCAATTTCTCCGAAGAAGCTTTTGTGCAGCGGCTGAATTCGGACCTGGCCAATGACCTGGGAAATCTGGTCAGCCGTACGATTACCATGGCCATCAAATACTGTGACGGCAAGGTGCCGGAGACGAACGAGGCAAACCATGATAATTACTTAATTCAAGCCGCCTCGCGCACAGTAGAGGAAATGAAAAATTGTTTCGCAGAGATGTCCCTCCATAAGGCATTGATCGCCATCTGGGAGTTCATAAATATTACCAACAAATATATTGTGGAAAAAGAGCCCTGGACGCTGGGAAAAGACCCGGCCGCAAAGGAAAAGCTTATCTCTATAATGTACAATCTGCTGGCGTCGCTGAGGGCCATAGCCGTTCTTATTTCTCCGTTCATGCCGCAGACGGCGCAGAAAATATTAATGCAAATCGGTGCAGGTGATCAGGAAAAACTGGATCTGGAAGGTTTGCTTGATTGGGGAACATTGCGTGCGGGAAATCCATTAACCAGAGGAGAATCTTTATTCCCGCGCGTGGAAAAGGATAAGAAAATGACGACGACTGAACAGGAAAAATCCGCAATCGATTTAAAACCGGAAATTGACTACGATCATTTCGCCAAAGTGGACTTGCGCGTGGCGACAATTCTGGAAGCGCAAATGGTTCCCAAATCCAACAAACTTATCCAACTAAAAGTGGATATCGGCGAAGAGAGGACAATTGTCGCGGGCATCGGCAAGGATTACAAACCGGAAGAACTGGTGGGAAAAAAGATAGTAATTGTGGCCAACTTGAAGCCGGCCAAGCTGATGGGTGTGGAATCGCGCGGCATGCTGCTGGCAACCGACACCGCCGAAGGTCTTACTGTTCTGGCTTTCGACCGTGAACCAAAAACAGGGGCCAAAATACGTTAGCATCCGAAGGCAATAAGGCATTAAGGCTGAAGCTCGAAGGTATTGTTTTTACCTTCAGCCTTCAGCCTCTAACCTTTTACCTTTAGCCTGTAACCTTGATATCCTATTTCTTTAAAAGTTGTTCAAATACGGGGGCTTCAAAGCCATCGATAACCTGCCCTTTAAAATAAAAGAATGGTGTGGACCTGATACCAATCTGGGCGGCCAGTCTTTTATGTGTTTTAATAGTTTCTTCTACTTTTGCGTTCTTGCATGCATTAAGTTTCGCATTATTATCGAATTTCCCCGTCATTGCTTCTTCATATGTTTTTAATTTATCGGGAGAACATAAGATGTGACGGATCTTATTTTCTGATTGTTGAGACAAGGGATAAAAGAATGTATAAATAGTCACATCTTTCCGGCGCGAAAAGTATTTATAAGATTCGCGGCAGTGATAACAGTCTGGATCCAGAAATTCTATAATCACGTTTTTTCCGCTACCTATTTTCAGAGCATCATCCAACGGAAGTTTCGCCATTTTCGGGGCCATCTTTTTTAAGTAACTGTCACGCGTGAGGCTGACTCCGTCTTTGGTAACCAAGTTGCCGTAGATTAATAAATTTGCTTTCGGCGCATAATAAAAAAGCTGGTTCCCCGTGTATACTTCATAAACTCCTGCAATAGGTGTGGCAGTGATACTTTCGAAACTTCTGTCGGGAAAGTTTTTCTTAAATGTTTCTTCCGGTGAATAACTTTTACCCGCAACGCAGGCGGGTAAAACTAAAAGCAAAAACAAAATAAAAACAGATAATCGTTTCACTGAACTCCTCCTTCTGAAATTATTAATGATTATAGTATTTTCTATATTTAACTGTCAAGGACAACAGCAGCCGTGTCCATACTTCTATTATTTCGTCCGAATAATTCTGGACTTCTCGATTCCTCTACCGGGAAGATAGCAATACTCCTGAAACATATGCGGCTCGACTTGCTCCTGCCAGGTGATGCGGATAAGACCGGAAATCTGTTTTAACGAATTAAGATCCTGAGGCAGGGATTGGGGGGCAATATCTCTCCTGTTTTTATAATAGAGCACTTGATACTTGCCAACGGATACCGTTTCCTGCCGAAACACATAGAAAACAATTATCAGCCCCAAAAGAGCCGCCACTAAAAGTCCTGTTATCGTAGTTTTTTTCATATTTTTTCTTCCTGTTGCAGCTTTCAGCAAAAATTGTTAAGGCTTTCCATACTCAAAAATGTTCAGATAATACTACTTGACGCTTTTACACAATTTTCCTATTCTTAGACAAATATATTTTTATTCGGGCAAATAAATGATTGAAAATCTAGTGAGCAATTTGCATATATATTTACAGGGCTCCATCGGTCTGGCGTTTCTGGCTGCCTATTGCGGCGGAATTCTGGTCGGATTTACTCCCTGTACGTACCCGCTCATACCTGTAACCGTCGGATTTATCGGAGCATACGGATCATCTTCCAAACTTCGCGGCTTCCTGCTTTCCCTGTTTTATGTCTTCGGTCTGGCCGTAACCTACTCGATCATGGGAGCTTTGGCTGTTCTATCCGGCAGAATTTTCGGCCAAATGCAGACAACATCCTGGACGTATTTTATAATGGCCAACTTATGCATTTTTATGGGGCTGTCGATGATGGATGTCTTTAACATTTCTTTGCCTGTCCCGCAAAAACTTATTCGACTTACAAGCAACAGTAAGAAAGGATTCGTGGGAAGTTTCCTGATCGGCGCCACATCCGGAGTAATCATCGGCCCCTGCACAGCTCCGGTGCTGGCCGTTTTATTGGGCTTTGTAGCTCTGGGCACCAATTTAATTCTGGGTATGAGCCTGCTTTTCGTTTTTGCTTTCGGTATGGGCACATTGCTCATTATTGCCGGCACGTTTGCCGGCTTTATCTCCGCCCTGCCCCGCACAGGAAAATGGATGACTAAAATTAACCTTATTTTCGGCTTGCTGTTGATCGGCGCGGGTGAGTATTTCCTTTTTACCGCCGGAACTCTTTATTTCTAAAAGAAAGGAATATGATGAAAAAAATTAAAATATCACTGTTTGTAATCGCTTTGTTGATCTGTCTTCCGGCGAGTTCTTCACTGGGGCAATACAATCCCAATGCTTCCTTCAAGACTGTAAACCAAGATGCTCCAGATGCTCCGGATTTTTCATTGAGAGACCTCCAGGGCAAAGTTTTTAAATTAAGCAATTATCGCGGGAAGCCCGTATTGATTTTTTTTGGCACCACCTGGTGCCCATCCTGCCGCAAAGAGCTGGCGGCCTATAAAGAAATATATCAAATCTACACTAAACGAGGACTGGAAGTAGCTTACATTAACATCATGGAATCGCAGGCGAAAGTAGCAAGATTTGCCAAAGCCAATACGCTTCCCTTCAGAGTTCTATTGGATGAAGACGGCGCAGTCGGCACCAGCTATTCAGTTGTCGGCGTTCCGACATTAGTTTTAATTGATAAGAAAGGCAAATTTATCAAAACAACTCATTCTACAATGGATTTGCCTTTAAAAAGTCTTTTCCCCGTTAAATAATATATATATAACGGAAACCCCGTTTAAAAGGTTAAAAGGGAATTTATGCCTGCACAAAACTGGCTGCAAAATTTTACCAGATCGCAAAAAGATCGCTGGATTGGCGGTGTATGCGGTGGTCTGGGCGAACACACCCCCGTCCCTTCCTGGACCTGGCGCCTGATATTCACATTGTTTTTGCTTATCTGCGGTACGGGTTTTTTATTATATATTCTTCTCTGGATATTTGTTCCACTGGAGCAAAACAACGAAGACAACCCGCCATCAGCATAATTCTATTTGGAAGGAAAAGGCATAACTGATTGATACGGATTAAAATAGATAATCTGGCTGTAGATGAATATCAGCCGGAAGTTGTAAAATATTCTTACCCTTTGTTGTTTATTCATGGTGCCGGCGGCACAAGTGAATATTTAAAAAATTATCTGCAGTTTTTTGCCGGAGCAGGATGGCCAAGTTATGCCGTTAATCTGCGCGGCCATCATCCTTCGGACCGTGAAGATGCTTTAGAACAAACGACCATTGAAGATTACGTCGCGGACGTAAAAAAGGTTATGCGGGATTTAGCAATTGAAAATTGCGCCTTGATCGGACACAGCATGGGTGGATTAATTGCCCAGAAAACAGCCATGCAGTTTAAATCCATAAAAGCACTGATTACCATTTCCAGCGCTCCTCCCTACGGCGTTACGCCGGAAATGAGTAATGATCTTTCCTATCCGGGAACAATCATGAAATCCCTTTGGGAATTAATGAGTTTTAAACCCATAACGACGGCTTTTATGGCGGAAACAACATTGCTCAACAACATCGACGAAAATGAAAAAGAAGAAATCTTCCGCATGTTTGTTGCCGAATCATTAATGGTGGGTTATCAAATCGCTCAGGGCGTGTTTATTAATCCGGCTGA
>JBDKVD010000031.1:0-16992 GCA_039679325.1 Smithella sp. | reverse complement strand
CCAACAAAATAGAGGCTGGTATAACCGGAATAAAATTTCAAATCGATAAAAAGATAATACATGCTTATTTATTTGTTATAATTGATTTATAAACGTAATGAATTTACATTAACCGGACACTACTGATGCATACAAATAGAAAAAACGCAATACGTCATATGGTCAATTTCCATTGCCATTCTCGACCGGTTCATCCACAATGCCCGCAAAATTAATTTAAAGTAAGGATCTATGCGAAAAAAAAACATCAACGTTGACCGAAAAACATATTTATGAGAAAGGACTGAAAAACAGCGTCGCTTTGCTTTGAGCATTGGTGGTGAATTCCACCGGAATCAGGTAGCAAAATTAGCGGAATAGGCGGTTGGAGTCTGCAATGATTTTTAATGGTATCAGTATGGAAGAAATTAATGAAAAACAATTCCGTACCAAAAAGGGCAGGGTTTATAATTTGAAAACGAGAAAGGCTGCTGTTGCTGAACTGTTGCCTTTTCTGAGAAAGGAAACAGTTTTTAATTTATGTATGCAATGTCCCAATTTTGATAAATTGTGGTCTTGTCCTCCAAGTGTACCCGATTTTGAAAAATTCTCGGCGAGATATAATTATGCAGATGTGTTTCTTTTCTGGGCCGAAACCAGTCAGTTCTCCGAAGAGGAAAATCCTTCCATTGCCTGTTATGAATTTCTAAAAAAGAAAAACCGTAAGTATGTATTGAATCTGGAAAAGGAAAAATCCGGACGAGCAGTTTTCTCTTTCTCGTGCGATCTCTGTTCGAAATGCAGAAAAAATGAAGGAAAACCCTGTAAGAAACCTGAAGAGATGAGGTTTAATCTTACCGCATTTGGTTTTATGATTGAGAATCTGTCGCAAGTTCTGATGAATCACCAGATAAGCTGGAGCAAAGACAAAAACGAGGCGCAATATATCACACAGGTATCCTTTTTGTTGTATGTATGACGGCCTCGTAAAAAGGCCTGATGCCAAGTGAATCTGGCGTATGCCGGATGCGCTTCATCCTTCGTCACTGCGGCGTACGCTAAGTACTCCTCATTCCTCATGATTCGCGCTCCTTGCCTGCGGCCTTTTTACGAGGCCGTCTGTAAATCACCACTTTTATGACATTTTACGAGTCCATCATTATTAATATAAGGAGTACATGAGTCATGGCCGACTATGCGGAAATACCGGAAAACTGGAAAGATCTATCGCCCGAAAAGCTGGCCGAGTGTTTGAACCGGCGCAGTGAGGGTTATCTCCCTGGACTGCTTGGCGTAACTTTGGTATCAGTATCCAAGGGGGGCGTGCGGGCGCGTTTGGATGTTGTAAAGCACCATCTGGCTCCCAATAATTATCTTCATGCTGCTTCCGTCGTTGCGCTGGCCGATTCTGCCTGCGGTTACGCAACCATTATCAATCTTCCTCATGGCGCTGAAGGCTTTACCACAATCGAGTTAAAAACCAATTTTCTCGGCACGGCCCGCGAAGGTGTCATATTCTGTGAGGCAACACCCGCGCATATCGGAAGGCGTACTCAGGTTTGGGATGCTCGTGTATGGGATGAGAGATCGGGAAAAAACATTGCGCTTTTCCGCTGTACACAAATGATTTTACCGAAGCGGTAATAATTGACGTAAAAACAATGGATTCCGGTTCACCAGGCGGCTTACGCCCGGCAAAGAGCCCGGAATGACAAATGCATCGATTCTAAATTGTATTTTCGATTTTCCTGATTAACTGATCCAGTTTTTTCGGGGAGACAGGGTAGGGGGTTTTGAGTTCCTGGGCGAAAAGAGAGACTTTGTATTCTTCGATCATCCAGAAGAATTCCTCTATCATATTCCTTTTTTCTTCCGGGAAATCGGGCGCTGTAAAATTTAATCTCTGTAATTCCTGGAACCCCGCTTTCACGGGAATGACATCGTTTTCGGCCGAGACAATTATTTGCTGTAGCTTTTGGGAATAAACGGCAATGTTCTCGATTTTGTTGCGGGCGGCGGCAAGATTCAAACTGCCGCGCTCGGCCCGCAATGCCAGCGCTTTCAGATAGCGGGGTAATTCCTTCATCCGTTCAAATGAATAAAGTTCGGCAAAGTCAATGGGAACAAGGTTTTGAAGCTCATTTTGCGTATCCTTGAAGAAAGCAAGCAGCGGATTATTTCCCCTATTCTTCAAAGTAAGTTTATGCAAAAGTGCCTGGGTGTCGCTGAATGTGTGCAATACGGGTTCAATGGATTTTAGTAACTGCTGTCCGTATTGCAGGATTTGAGCTTCAATAACGGCGGCATGTTTCAAAAAATCGTCCCCGCTGCGCCAGGGTCGGCGAAACAAATCCGCCTTAACCCGCTTCAGTAGAGACTGCTCCAGGAGTTTCGGATTGCCGATTTTCGCCGCCATTAATTTCAGCTCACCGGTAAGGGCGATATTTTTTTTAAGCTGTTTTAGCCGGTCTGCAAAATGGATGCTGTAAAGTGCGGAAACGCCGCGGATATGATGGGTTTCACTTTCCCTTTGATCAAAAAAGAGCCGGAGATTTATTGCATCATCCTTTTCCTGCAGCGCGGGATAGGCATATCCCACCAGGCCATGCCGGGTGGTAAGCGGTATCGCCGCAGGCAGTGTTCCGAAATCCCAGCTTACAATATTCTCCCTTTCCCACTGAGGGCGAATTTTGTCCAGAGCACTCAGATTCGCCGTGTCGGCCAGTTCTTCCTGCAGTTGGCCGATATCACGGCTCACTTTAACTTCTTTGCCTTTTTCATCAATCACGCTGTAGCGTACGTTTAGATGCGTTGGCAGCTTTTCCAGGCCCCATGCCTCCTGCGGGATCGTTATCCGGTATTTGTCCTGGATAAATTGGCTCAGTGACTGGGGCAGGGCTTTCCTGGAATCGGCCGTCTGATAAATGAACGAAGCGGCAATCTGCTGGGCGGCGGGCAGTTTCTGACGTATTGTCTTCGGCAATGACTTCAATAAATGCAATGTTTTTTCCTGCAATAGACTGGGGAGAAAACGCTCAACATTTTCCGAGGCTGCTTTGGAGACAAGCCCCAGGGGAATTTTCATTGTTACGCCGTCATTGCTTTTGCCGGGCGCAAAATTATAGGAACAGGGGAAAACCGCTTCGCCTATTTTTATTTTATCCGGGTGCCGGAATAATTCATTTTCATCGGGTTCAACTGCTATAAAATCTTCTTCACGAAAACGCAGAAAATCGTCACTTCCTTTATCTCTGATCAATTTTAACAGGGAGCGGATATCGGAAAGAACAGGAAGCCTTTCTTCGTAGAGGCGGGCAATTGCTTCTTCATCGGCGACAATGCCGCGTTTGCGCAATTTTTCCTCCATCTGAATGGCTTTTTGCCACAGAGCTAAATTGTGCTCCAGAAAAGGAATCTTGCGGTTTACTTCACCGGTCACCAGAGCTTCCCGGATGAAGATCGACCTGGCTTCTTCCGGATTGATTCTTTCATAAGCTACCGGTCTTTTCTCGACAATGGTCAGGCCGAAAAGCGTTACCCGCTCCAGCGCCACAACCTGACCACGGCTTTTCTCCCAATGGGCGGCTGCATATGTATAGCGGCAATTATCTTTCCCGATCTCTTCCAGCCATTCACTTTTGATATTGGCGACATTGCGGGCAAATAATCGGGATGTCTGTGTAATTTCGGCGGCGACAATCCATCTTCCGGCGCGGTTGAAAAGGCCGGAGCCCGGATAAATCATCACTTCCCGGCTTTTGGCCGCGAGATAAAAGTTTTTTTCCTTCTTCTGGGCGATATGGGAAATGTAGCCGCTGAGAATGCATTTGTGGATTTTGTCATAGAGATTCTGGTCCATATCCGTTTTGCCGTGTTTTTTTATGTTTGCCGGTATTTTATCATCGTAGATGATGCCGGTTATCTGCTGATAAATATCACGCCATTCAATCATTCTTCTATAGGAAAGAAAATGTTCATGGCAGAATTTTCGCAGCTTGTTTTGCGTCTGCAGACGCTCCCAGATATCGTGGTAATGATCCCAGATGTTCAGATATGTCAGGAAATCCGATTCCGGATGCTGGAAAAGAGCATGAGCACGGGCTGCCTGATCGGTTTTATCGTAGGGGCGTTCGCGGGGGTCCTGGATGCTTAAAGCCGCGGCAATGATGGCTGCTTCTCTTATGCATCCTTCCTTTTCGGCATCAATTAATATGCGGGAGATGCGCGGATCCAGTGGAAGCTGCGCCATTTTCCTGCCGATAGCGGTCAGTTTGTATGTGTCTGTTTCATAATCGCCGGTATTTTTTTCGATTGCTCCTAAATCATGAAGGATGTCAATGCCGTCCCGGATGCTCTTCGGATGAGGACGGTCAATAAAAGGAAAGCTCTGCACAGAGCCGAGATTAAGCGTGAGCATCCTTAAGATGACGCCGGCCAGATTGGAACGCATTATTTCGGGCGCCGTATAAAGCTGTCGCTCGCTATGATCATCGGCGGAGTATAAACGAATGCAAATGCCGTTTTGCACGCGTCCGCAGCGGCCCTTGCGCTGCTCGGCGCTGCTGCGGGAAACCGGTTTTACGGGCAGGCCTGTTGTCTGGCTGCGGGGATTATATTCCAGAATTCTCGCCAGCCCCGAATCAATTACATATTTAATGCCGGGAATTGTGAGCGATGTTTCGGCAATATTGGTGGCGACGATTATTTTCTGCCCGCCTGCTTTTTCAAAAACAAGTCTTTGCTGGGAGCCGGAAAGCCGCGCATATAAAGGCAGTACAAGGCCTGTGCATCTTTTGGACAGGCGTTCGCAGGTTTCCCGGATATCCTGCTCGGTTGGCATGAAGATCAAAATATCGTCAAAACGTCTTTCCTGCTGTAATTTCTCGACGCAGGCGATAGCCTCGTCAACATAAGTGGCTTCGCCTTTTTCTTCTCTTACGGGATCTACCGGTTGATAGCGGACTTCCACCGGGTACATACGGCCGGATACTTCAATGATCGGTGCCTCTCCAAACGCCTCGGAAAATTTGGCGGTGTCTATGGTCGCCGAGGTGATGATCAGTTTCAGATCTTTTCTTTTGACAAGTAGTGTCCGCAAAAAACCAAGAATAAAATCTATGTTGAGACTGCGTTCATGGGCTTCATCGACGATAATCGTATCATAGGCTAAAAGCAGCGCGTCGCCGACTGTTTCCGAAAGGAGGATGCCGTCCGTCATAACTTTGATGAGAGGTTCGGCGGATGCCTTTTCTTCGAATCTGATTTTATAAGCAACGGACTTACCGCAAGTCTCGCCAAGCTCGGCGGCGATACGTGCGGCAATGCTGGTAGCGGCGATTCTTCTGGGTTGCGTAAGACCGATCATTCCGCGTAATCCACGTCCCGCCGCAAGGCACATCTTGGGAATCTGCGTCGTTTTACCGGAACCTGTTTCACCGGTGATAATTACTACCTGACTTTTCTTAATTGCTGCGATAATTTCATTTTTTTTCGCCGATATTGGTAATTCTCCGGGAAAAGGTAAAGGAGGAACGCTCCGGGCGCGGTCTTCGCAACGTTGGAGGGAGTGGTTCACCCTTTTTTGCAGATAGAGCAATTTCTTGAAAGGCACGGCAGTTTTGTCGACGGCTCTTTGATGTTCAATTGCTTCCAGATTCCGGCTGATGTAGTAATAATCCGTCGCCATTGTCCGGTCGATATTTTTATTAATGCGATGAATGAACTGACTTATGGAAGGCAAACAGCAACTCCTTATACCAAGTTGCATTCTTTGCCTAACTTTGTTGGCACAGCCTGCCCCGGCGCAGGCCGGTGTCGTCGGCTTCCTCAACGTATAAATAATACGCTGGATGCCCGCCCGGCGCATGCCGGGGAGCCTCCTCCTTGCCGCCTCGTTATGCTTTGAATGCAACTTGGCACTAAAATCTCTAATCTGAGGGGTATATTTCATATGTGGCTATGTGCTGTCAATCGGGAATGGTGTATGCTATTCATAAAAAATGATGCAGACGATAATTGACATTAACGCACCTCTGGTATATTACCCCCCCCAAATTACTTTTACTTAAGGAAGGATGTTACTTTTGCTCTCCAGTACTCTTCTCAATAATAAAAGGCGCTATCTCGACTATAACAGATTTCGTCAAAAAACATTTCTGACAAATTCACCGAAAGACGGTCCGGTGATTCTTTATATGCTGCCCTGGCTGTTGAGCGTCAACCGGCCCTCAGTTCCGGGATATGTTAAAGATTTAAAAGAACCATTTCATGTCTTTAAAATCGAAGAAAACAGAGAGGTTCTCAAACAGGAAGTAATTTTTAAAAATATATTCGGCATTAAAGAAGAAAAATCATTAGTTCGTCATTATTCACAATCTCCGCAAATTCTGGGAATTTATACAATCGGTTCGGCGGGAACGGTCAGTCAAACATCTCATTCCGACTGCGATATCTGGATTTGTATTGACAGGACTGATTTTGCCGGCAAAGCATTGCACCAACTGAACGATAAATTAAATATAATTAAAGATTGGCTGGATACTCGATTAAAAATTCCCGTTTACTTTTTTTTAAGCGATATAAATGATATCAGACAATGCAATTTCGGAAGTCTGGATTTTGAGAGTTCCGGATCGGCGCAGAAAAATGTTTTAAAAGAGGAGTTTTACCGCACAACAATTCTCATTGCGGGCAAAATTCCTTTCTGGTGGGTTTGCTTTGACTCTGATCAACCCGTTGATTATGAAGAAACGTTTGCTCAAATCACAGGCGGCGACTTCGGTGACCGTGACTTTATTGACATGGCCGACCTCAGGGAAGTGAATCAAAATGAGTACTTCGGCGCTTCTCTGTGGCAGTTTAACAAATCTCTGACCCGCCCCTTAAAATCCATCATCAAGATGCTTCATTTAAAGATGTTTCTGGAATCACCGGAGGAAGATCTGTTGTGCCACAAATTGCGGCGGGTGGTTTTAGGGGGAGGGGATAAAGCGGCCTTTCCCGATCCCAGTATATTTGCCATGAACGCTGTGCTTGATTACTTTTCTCAAAACGCCAAAGAGGAATATTTTGAATTCATTAAAAAATGTTTTTACCTGCGCTTTGATATAAAATTGCTGTCCAAATCGCAGACACTGAAAGAAGAGGCGGCAATGGAGGTGTTCAAGAAATACAAAATTGACCGCAAGGATATTTATCGTCTTAATGAATTCGATTCCTGGCAATTGCAGGAAAAGGTTGCTTTCGGGGAATTAATGTTCGATTTCCTGATCGATATTTACAAGGATATTGTTCAAATACAGAAGGGCAAGAGCGGGGAAATCGCCCCGCAGGATTTAACGATCATTGGACGCAAACTGTCTTCTACTTTGCAGGCAAAAGAAAATAAATTATCGGTAATGCATATACCCTCGGAAAACGTCAATTTGCCGGTGCTTACATTTGCACCGACCGGGAAAGTGTGGCAGGTTAATTCTTCCGACGGGCAGTCAGCGCCGGTAATTTCTCACCAAAATATAATATTTTGCATAGCCTATATTGTCTGGAACGGTATTTATAATCCGGCTCAGACCAGAATGGTGCCTAATCAAACAGCGGTTACGATCCAGGAAATAATTAATCTGGGAAAAATGATCAAAGATGTTTTTGGCAGTTTCGATATATCGAGTGTCCATTTTGGCAAT
Source organism: Smithella sp. (assembly GCA_039679325.1). GTDB lineage: Bacteria > Desulfobacterota > Syntrophia > Syntrophales > Smithellaceae > MVRV01. The sequence goes on along the minus strand of JBDKVD010000031.1, from coordinate 9,331 downwards.
TTCCTGCAGAAAGAAACTATTACCAAGATGCTGCTTGTAGTCAGCTTTGAAAGTCAAAAATTGAATATGGATGTTCACGATTTTTGCGTTATCTATAAAAATAACTGGGAAGAACTGTTCGTACGCCGATTTGCTTCCCTCGAAAGAATGAAGGCGTTTTGGGTTAGTCTGAGTAAAACTTCCCCGAATGTGGACGTACAGTATTACGTTCAAAGAAGTAATAAATATTACGAAAAAATAATTGAACGAGTTAAATATCTGGTGACACAAATGCTGGCGACCCCATGAAATACCCGTAATCATTATTGTATTTCATGAGGCTGCGAATACCGGCGATCAATCAGCGGCGCCAGCCCAGATCCAGATCCATATCTTTCGGCGCTTCCAGTTCTATTGTATTTTGAATGGTTGTCTTTTGCCGGGCAGGTACATCCACAATCCAGACAAACTTAGAGTGATCTTTCTCCACTGGTTCGGGATTTTGTTTGAATGTAAGCTGGATTCTTTTATCACGAGCCTGGGGCACCGGTTCCTCAATACGTAATTTGATATTACTGTTGCCGGAATTTTTTGCTTCGATCAGCCATTGCCAGATTTGAGTCTGTTTATCCTGAAAAACGGTTTTTGCGCCGGCTTTGTTTTCGAGAGTGGAGCTGGTTACGGAAATCAGCGGGCTGGTGCCGAAGTAGAGCGTTCCTTCATCTCCGGCAAGAGCGAAATTGCGCTTGCCTAAAACCGCTCCATCAATCAGGAATAAAGCCTCACCGGATGGTATTTCTGCGGAACCGGCAAGTTTGACCTGAGCGCGAACGAAGGCCTGTTGGCCCAGGCTGGGACGGGCAAGAAAAAGGAAATCAGCAGGCCAGTTTTCTTCCTTGATTTTCAGCCGTTGCCTGGCACCTGCTAAAAGGTCTTTCCGGCCGATAGACCATACCGAATAAGTCGTCTTAACACTTTCCTCAATGGCGGCTTCCTGACTATCATCGGCGGCCAATGAGCTCTTTTCCATTGCCGGCGGTGCTTCCGGAATATCCTTGCGCATTGATTTATAAACCCGGCGAGGACGCTTTTTAATAATCCAGTCCGGCAAATCGGGAGGTGTTACAGTAACGGCAGGCTGCAAAGTGGCCAGATTTATTTGAACCTGTTTCCAGTCTTCGCCGGAGGACTGCCAGAATTGCGCCTCCCAGGAGAAGGAAACTCTGTTTTGCGCCGGCAGCGCTTCTATCCGGTAAAGGGGCAGCCAACCGCAGCCGCCAAGATTGTAATTGTAGGACAAGACTATTTCTTTACTATAGCCGGAGAAGGTCAGGGTTGCTTCCCAGGCGGTTTCTTTGCTTCCGGCAGCCCGGTCCAGAGCTTCCTGGAGTTCTTTGAGTTGTTTGTCGATTTTTTCTATGTCGGCTTCAACTGCGAATTTTCCCTGGCTGGACTTTTTGACGTTGCGGCCGATGGCAGCGGATAAATTATCGGCGTCGGCGACAGTCTTTGTTTTTGCCTTGGTTTGCATTTGCCAGAATTGCAGTTGAACGTCGAGAGCCTGCATTTTTGCCTGCAGCTCTTTGCGATCATTCTTCAATTTGCTGATTTGTTTACGCAACTCGGAAATTTTAGCTTCATCCTGGCGGGTAACCGCTTTTAACTGAATGTCGTCGATTTTTATTCGGCTGGCGGCGGGAAGAGAGACAACAAGTGATGCCGGATCGGCCTGAGGCGGAATCATTATGGCAGCCCGGCATTTCTCATTATTGGAGCATTGCGGGTGCAGCCTGGCTGTTTCCATTATTTTGGCCGAGTTGGGAAAAAGAGTGACTTCTTTAACGACAGCGTGGACAGCGGAAGAGAAGGATAAAAGATAAGATATTAATACCAGAAATGAAAAATATTTTTTTTGCATAATTTTAATCATCTCCTCAGTTTTGAAAGCTTTTTTTGATTTTTACGGCAATCTCTCCAACTTTCTGCATAACTTCAGTTTCGTCCATCGTCAGGAGCCGGCGATTTTCCATAACGATTTTACCGTTGATGATCACCGTATCGACATCGGCGCCGTTTGCGGCATAAACAAGGTGCGAGTATTCATGATAAATAGGAGTCAGGTGCGGCTTGTTCAGGCCGATGATAATAATATCGGCTTTTTTACCCACTTCCAGCGAGCCGGTAACTTTCCCCATTCCGAGAGCTTTGGCGCCTTCAATAGTTGCCATGTGGACAACAGTTTTTGCATCCATTACCGTCGGATCAAGCCGTGCCGCTTTATGCAGTTTGGCGGCCATGGACATTTCTTTAATCATGTCAAGAGTGTTGTTGCTGGCACAGCCGTCCGTGCCTAAGCCGACGGTAATCCCGGCATGAAGCATATCCGGCACCGGCGCCACGCCGCTGGCCAGTTTCATATTGCTTGCGGGGTTATGAGAGACTTTACAACCGTAACGGGCGAAAAGTCGAATATCTTCTTCGGAAAGATAGACGCAGTGGAATGCAATGAGCCGTTCATTAAGGTAATTTATGTCTTCCAGGAAGGGGACGGCCCCTTTGCCGAATTTCTGTTGTAGCTGTTCTTTCTCCGCTTTGTTTTCCAGTAAATGTATGCCCAGCGGGGTCTGATAATCGTCAGCCAGTTTTTTTGCTGCGGCCAAAAGGCTTGAAGAACAGGTATATAAAGCGTGTGGCTCCACAAAAATGTTTACCAGAGGATCATTTTGCCATTTTTCAATGAGCATGCGGGTGTAAGCCAGACCTTCCTCCGGAGATTTAAAGTTCGGCGAAGGAAAATCAAAAAGAACTTCACCCAGAAGGCAGCGCATGCCTGCCTGTTTGGCGGCCCGTGCTGTTTCATCTTCAAAAATATACATGTCGCAGAAGGTAGTGGTTCCCGATTTAATCATTTCGGTGCAGGCGAGGAGCGATCCCCAGTAAGCGAGCTCTTTATCGACATTTTTGGCTTCGGCCGGGAATATGTAATTATTGAGCCAATCCATAAGCTCCAGGTCGTCCGCCATACCGCGGAAACAGGTCATGGCGGCGTGAGTATGGCAGTTGACAAAGCCGGGCATAATCAGGGAATCTGCGGCATTGATTGTTTTTTTAGCTTTGTACTTTTGGGCTAATTCCCCGGCTGGTCCAATGTCAATTATGAGGCTGTCATTAATGGCGATTGCTGAGTGATCAAGCTCAGTATCGTTGGAGTTGAGAAGAAGTGCTTTTCCACCCGTAATTAAGATGTCGATTTGATGCATTCCGGAACTACTTCCTTGTTCAATCTTCGGTCTTCAGCCTTCAGTCTTCAGTCTAAACTGCTACTTAATGCAGACGCGCCGTACCTGTTTAAAATCTGTAAAGCCGTTCAGAGACTTGATAATACCGTCCTGCAGAAGGGTGGTCATACCTTCCTTAATTGCCTGCTCACGCAGTACCTCGACTGTTGAATGCTTCTGGACCAGTCTTTTGATTTCATCAGAGCCGACCAGAAGCTCGTGAATTCCCATACGTCCCTTGTATCCTGTTTTGTCGCAGGCATCGCAGCCTTTGGGACCATAAAGTTTTAAATTGTCGTCGTAGGGAATATTTAACTTGGCAAATTCTTCCCTGCCGTATGCTTCCGCAATTTCTTCATACTCTTCTTTTGACGGATGGTATGGTTCTTTACATTGTTTGCAAAGGGTCCGGACAAGGCGCTGGGCAAGAATACCTAAAAGGGCGTCGGCAAAGTTCAGAGGGTCAATACCCATGTCCAGTAAGCGAACGATAGTTTCCGGCGCGCTGTTCGTGTGTAATGTACTGAAAACGAGATGGCCGGTAAGGGAGGCTTCCACGCCTGTTTTGGCTGTTTCAAAATCACGCATTTCACCGACCATGATAACATCGGGATCGGCACGCAGAAACGCCCGCATGGCCGCGGCGAAATCAAAACCGATTTTGGGTTGTACCTGCACTTGCCGCAAACCGTATTGAGTGATTTCTACAGGGTCTTCAGCCGTCCAGATTTTTTTGTCCGGCTTGTTAATGTAGCCCAAAGCGGCATGCAATGTTGTTGTTTTACCGGAGCCGGTCGGGCCGACAACAAGAATCATGCCGTAAGGTTTGGAGATTACGTTTATCATTTCTTTATAATTGCGTGGAAGTATGCCCATAGCCTCCAGGGGCATGGTTTCCCCTTTGGCCAGAATACGCATGACAACATCTTCCACCCCGCCTTGCGTGGGAATAGTTGCTACACGCAATTCAATTTCGTCGCCTCCAGACCGGCGAAATTTGATTTTTCCATCCTGGGGCTTTCTTTTTTCAGTAATGTCCAGGCTGGACATGATTTTAATGCGCGAGATAAGCGCTGCCCGGTAGCTGAAAGGAACAGTCTGATAAAGGGTGCAATCACCGTCGACGCGGTAGCGGATTTCCACATTTTTCTTGCCGATATTGGGTTCAACATGGATATCGGAGGCACGGCGTGCATATGCATCATTAATAATTTTATTAACCAGTTGCATAATAACGCTGTCTGATTCGGTAACTGCGTCACCGCCGTCTTCATCTTCTATGGCTGTGTCTTCATCATCCAGTTTCCCCAGAAGTTCGGAGAAGGAATGTTCATCTTCGGGAGAGTGATAAAAAAGATTGATATACTTGACTATATCTTCCGGGAAAGCGACATCGTATTTGACTTGCTTTGTTTTTAAAAGGCTTTCGATAGTGTCTCTTTTTAATATATTGTTGGGGTCATCGATGATGACATGGATGTTGTCGTCTATTTTTTCCAGAGGAACCCAAAGTTCGCGGCGCAGGTAGTCCTTTTTCAGGTTTTTAATCAGATCGCCGGGGATTACTGTTTTGTCGTTATATGTGAGAAAGCGGCAACGATAAAATTCTTCGTAAGAGCGCCCGAGATCTCCTTTGGATATTTTGTATTTGCCCATGAGATAGTTTTCCATGGTTTCTTTTTTCTCACGGGATTCTTCCCAGGCGCTGTCCAATTCATCTTCTTTGAGCAGGTCGCGGCTGATTAAATAATCAAATTTTGTTTTTCTGCGGTGGGTAAAACGTTGCTGGTTATAAAACGCAATACCGAGGACTTCGGAGATTTGATGTAAAAGATTTTTATCTTCTTCTGAAAACTTGCTTGTGCCGATTTTCCTGTTGAGAATTTGAATTACTCCCATCAGTTGATTTTTGTTGAAAATCGGAGCGGCAAGAATTTGTTTTGTTCTGTAACCTGATTTTTTATCCCAACTGACATCAAAAGACAGTTCGCTGTCAATTGCTTTAAGCTCGCTTATGTTATAGGCATCGCTGATGTTGACGACTTTGCCCGTATTGGCTACGTAGCCGGCGATGCTTTTATTGCTGATGGGGACTCGAATTTCTTTTAATTCCGTTCCCCCCGCCAGAAACATGGAGTAAATTTCGTTGCGGAGCTTATCAACAACGTAAATGGTTATTGACTGGGCGTTGAAGAGATTGAGAATGCCGTCTTTCAGATCGACAAGAATTTGTTTAATATTTTGGGCAGCATGAATGCGGTTTGTTATTTCCTGCAGAGCTTTGCTGAGCCGGAGCTTTTCGTCAACGCTGGCTGCGGAAACTGATTGTAACTGATTGTTCATTAACATTAACCAATGTGCTCCAAAATATTTTTACCCCGCTGTAACGATTTTAGAAAAATCAGCGATTTTATGAAATGTGGCGGATATTTCAGAAAGCAGGGACAGCCGGTTAAATTTAACTTTTTCATCTTTGTCCATGACCATAACACTATCAAAAAAAGCATCAACCGGGGGACGCAGCCGAGCCATTTCTTTCAAGGCCAGGTTAAAATCATTTTTTTCAATGCCGTCGATTATCTGTTTTTCGATTTCTTTTGCGGCTGAATATAAATTTCTTTCGGCATCGGTAGCAAAAAGTTTAGCGTCAACTTTGGGATTGCTGAAGTCTTTCAAAATATTGTCCACGCGTTTGAAGGCAATGGAGATAGGTTCAAATTCGGGATTGGTGCGAAAGGCCTGCAGAGCTTTTATTTTTTCCGAAGTTACGACAAGATCATTCAAGCCGCCTGCAAGAACTGCTTCCACGGTGTCGTATGAGTAACCCTGGGCTATTAACTGATTTTGATAACGACCGGCGAAGAAATCACGAACGTCTTTCCGGACTTCCGCCGCCGGTTTTTTCAAAGCGCTGTCTAATAATTTCAGACTTTCATCAATGAGAAAATCAAGCGGCAATGCATAGCGGCGCGAAAGGATAATATTAATGACTCCTAATGCCTGTCGCCTCAAAGCGTAGGGATCGGCTGTCCCGGTAGGGGGAAGCCCCACTCCGAAGAAACCGGTGATGGTATCAACTTTATCGGCGATTCCGACGATGGCTCCTTCGTCAGTCTGCGGCAGATCACCACCTGCTGCTATCGGAAGATAATGTTCGTAGATGGCTTCGGAAACGACCGGATTTTCTCCCGCCAGGCGGGCGTATTCGCGTCCCATGATTCCCTGCAATTCGGAAAATTCACCGACCATCTGCGTTTCTAAATCGGCCTTGGCCAAAAGCGCGGCACGATCAACGGTATCGTTGATTGCCGGATTTATCTTGTCGACAATTATGGCCGCAAGTTTTCGAAAGCGCATGACTTTGTCGTAAGAAGTGCCCAATAATTTATGAAATACAACCTTCCTCAAGGCATCCAAACGCGTTTCCAGCGGCACTTTTTGATCTTCTTCAAAAAAGAAACGTGCATCAGCCAGGCGGGCGCGGATAACTTTTTCGTTTCCACGGGCGATTACGCTCAGGTCGCGGGCTTTGGTATTGCTGACCGCAATAAAGTAAGGCAGTAAAAGGCCCGCCGCATCAGTCACCGGAAAATATTTCTGATGAGAAATCATAGTAGTGGTAAGAACTTCCTTGGGTACCTGCAGAAATTCCTGATCGAAACCACCGCGGATGATAACCGGATACTCCACGATGAATGTAACGGTATCCAGAAGATCCTCGGTATAGAAAATCTTTCCTCCTACTTCGTCCGCCGCTTTCCGGGCTTCTTCCAGAATTATCTTCTTCCTTTCCGCCGGATCAACGATAACAAAATTTTCTCTCGTTTTTTCCTTATAATCGGCAAAATTCTTAACGGTGAAGGAATTCGGGGCCAGGAAACGATGGCCGTAAGAGCAATCGGAACTTTGTACGGCTTCTAATTGCAGCGAAATAATTTCTCCGCCGTAAAGAGCCAGGATCCAATGAATGGGACGCGGGAAACGCAATTCATAATCCGCCCAACGCATAGTTTTGCGAAAGGGAATCGATATGACCAGCTTTGTCAGTATCTCCGGCAGAAGAGCGGCAGTTTCCTCACCAATGATAGTTTTTCGGCTGGCTAGATATTCGCCTTTTTCCGTTGTTACTGTTTCCAATTGGGATATGTCCAGTCCTTGTCCGCGGGCAAAACCGAGAGCAGCTTTGGAAGGATTGCCTTTTTCATCAAAAGCAGCTTTTTTGGCAGGTCCCAGTTTTTCTATAGTTTGATCTTCCTGTTTTTCACCGAGTTCGGCAATATAAAGACACAGGCGGCGAGGTGTCGCCATAACCTGAATGCCGGAGAAGGGAATTCTTTTTTCGGTGAACGATTTTTTTGTTAATTCTTCAATATCAGTGACGGCTTTGACTAAAAAAGCGGCGGGAATTTCTTCCGTTCCAATTTCAAAAAGCAGTTCTTTGCTCATCTTATTCTCCCGGTATTATAAAAACATTACTGTATGTTTCAACTCTTCTGTAAAAGCGGATAGCCCATTTCTTCACGCTGTTTTAAATACAGCTCGGCGCTGACTCTGGCCAGATTCCTGACGCGGCCGATGTAATTAGTTCTTTCATTAACACTGATTGCTCCGCGGGCATTGAGTAGATTAAAAATGTGCGAGCATTTCAAACAGTAGTCATAGGCCGGTAAAACCAGATTTTTCCCTATGATATTCAGGGCTTCCTCTTCATACATGTCGAAAAGTTTTCTTAACATCTCAATGCCGGCAACTTCAAAATTATATGTAGAAAATTCGACTTCACCCTGATGGTGAACATCGCCGTATTTAATTTTGTCCGTCCACTGTAAATCATAGACGTTGTTGATGCCCTGAATATACATGGCGATACGTTCCGTACCGTATGTCAATTCGGCGCATACAGGATGCAGATCGAAGCCGCCCACCTGCTGAAAATATGTGAACTGAGAGATTTCCATGCCGTCGAGCCAGACTTCCCAGCCGAGTCCCCAGGCGCCTAATGTTGGCGATTCCCAGTCATCCTCAACAAACCGGATGTCATGTTCCAGCGGATCAATACCGAAACTTTTGAGTGAATTCAGATAAAGTTCCTGAATATTGATGGGCGACGGCTTCATAATTACCTGATATTGATAGTAATGCTGGAGACGGTTGGGATTTTCGCCGTATCTGCCGTCGGTCGGACGCCGCGACGGCTGCACGTAGGCTACGTTCCATGGTTCCGGTCCCAGCGCTCGCAGGCAGGTAGCCGGATGAAAAGTTCCCGCTCCTACTTCCATGTCATAAGGTTGCTGAATTACGCACCCCTGGGAATGCCAATATTGCTCCAGGGCGAAGATCAATTCCTGAAAAGTCACGATTTCCTCCTTGCCGTTCAAAGTGAAGAATCAGATTGTTTATATTACACTTTCTTTTTTTCGGGTACCTTTATTTCTCGAGTTACGGGCTTCGAGGATGCTTAAAATGCCTCGCTGCCTCCTCGTTACTCTTTAAAAAGCAAAAGGTTATAAGCGGTATTTAAACTAATGCGTTCCTAGCATGAGAGGCTTATGGTGTCAATATGAAAGGGCGATTATTCCAACGGTAATCAAATATGAATAATATTCAGGAAAAATAATAACTTCAAGGATTAATAAATCCAACGGGGGGCATAAGCACTGTGTTCAATGTGAGTGAAATAAAGATATTAATTACATGTATTTATATAGCAATATTCTATTTGCGTATATATGTAAGATATAGATAAATAAACTTGTTTATATATGGTATTTTTGTAATCATAGTGTAATAAAATACAATAAATTTGCTGTTTTGCATTCATTTCAAATAGATCCTTAGTAACATTATCAAACTTTATCTTTAATACAAACACAAGGGAGGAAATTATGAAAAAAATTGTAATGTTTCTAGTTTGCATGGCGTTGCTGTCGGTCGTTACGGTTGGATTTGCACAAGTGAGGCCCGGATCAGTTACCATTACACCAACAATCGGCGGTTACATGTTTGAAGGCAATGAAGACATGGATAACTCGGTGAGCGTGGGATTGCGGGCAGGATACAATTTTACCAAATAT
>JBDKVD010000030.1:0-20086 GCA_039679325.1 Smithella sp. | reverse complement strand
TTCGCTTTTGACAATGATGCCTTTGCTTTTGCTAACAAATCTTGCCCGCCTGACCTCCGACCCATAGCCGCACCGCCTTCTCGGATTTGCGACTATTATATCACTATTGAATTAGAAATGGAATTACAAGGGGGAATAACTATAAGATACGGTATTTCCCATATACAGATACGGCACGAATCAATTCTTGAAACTAAAGAAATATCTGAAAATTTCTATATTGATCTGGACAGCAAAGGCAATCTCGTCAGCATAACTATTTAACATGCAAAAGAAAAGGCCAACATTTCAGAAGTGTCTTATCTTCAAATGGAAAAAGTCGCCTGAAAGGTTATGTATCTACCTGCACACCTTAATCGTTTCCGCAAACCCATCAATGGAATTTATTATTGTCGCATCATCGACGCAGTAGGCGATGCGGAAGTAGCCGGGGCTGCCGAAGGCGCTGCCGGGGACGGCCAGGATATTTCTTTTTAAAAGCATCTGGACAAACGCCGTATCATCCGGAATCGGGCTTTGGGGAAACAGGTAAAAAGCGCCCTGCGGTTTTTCAAACTTATATCCGGCCTCGGCCAATCCTGCGCAAAGCAGATCGCGCTTTCTTTTGTAAACGTCCACTTCCACTGTTGTATCCTGGAGTCTCGCCACAATTCTCTGCATGAGCGCCGGGGCGTTTACAAATCCGGAAATCCGCGTGCACAATATCAAAGCTCCGATCAATTCTGCTGCTTCTTCAATTTCCGGGTTGACGGCAATATAACCGATTCTTTCTCCGGGCAAGGACAATGTTTTTGAATAGGAATAGGCTATAATGCTGTTTTTGTAAGTAGAAAGAATATTAGTTACGACAACATTGTCATAAACTATTTCGCGGTACGGCTCATCGGAGATAAGGTAAATCGTTCTTTTCAACTCCTTGCTTTTGTTCTCCAGCATCAGCGACAAATCGGCGATATTCTCTTTACTGTATACTTTTCCTGTGGGATTATTGGGTGAATTGATTATCAGTGCCTTTGTCTTTTCATTGACGTCTGCTTCCATAGCGGCAACATCGAGCGAAAAATCATCTTTAGTTTTTACTCTCCGGATGACACCACCGTAGTTTTCGACATAGGGCGTGTATTCCATAAAGAAAGGAACCGGCACAATAACCTCATCCTGGGGATCAAGAAGCGCTTTTAAGATCACGTTTAACGCACCACCGGCGCCGCAGGACATAATTACGTGATCACCGGCCAAATTAAGACCGGAGGTCCTGTTTATTTTCGCTGCAATTGCCTGTCTTGTTTCCATGTAGCCCGCATTGGGCATATAACCATGCTTATAGGGAATAACCTCCCGGGCTATCTTTATCAGCTCTTCTTCGAAATCCCTGGGTGGTTCGACGTTGGGGTTGCCCAGACTAAAATCATAAACTTTATCCGCACCGAATTTTTTCTTGAGAATTGCACCTTCTTCGAACATTTTCCGGATCATTGATGAGCTCGACGTGGCGGCTTTAATCTTTTTAGAAATAGACATTTTAAACCTCTTTACTATTTTTTGTTCAGCAGTTTTTTACGAGATAGGTATTGATGTCACTGAAGTCTTTAAAAGGAATACAGGGAATCCCCTTCTGCTGGCAGCGTTGAAAAAGAAGATTCTTGGCAAACACTATATCCGCAAATTTGGACGGACAAAAATCGGAATAGCCGTCGCCGATATAAATGATCTTTTCATAAAGCAGGCGATTTGAATTCAGTATCCAGCTTTTGCAGGTCCCGCAGCGCCCGCATAAATCATTTCTTTCGGGAAATTCGACGGAAAAAGAATTATCCGCGCCAAAAACGGCCAGGTTGGAATAGTATTCGATTTCGGTAAGATTGTATTTGCTCAGAATTGCCTTTATATAAAAATCAAAGCCGTCGGATACTATCTTGACATCAATATCTTTATTCTTACATAAAGAATAAAATTCGGGGAAATATGGGTCAAGCTGTTCGATTTTCAGAACGTAATTGAGTATTTCCTCCCGGGAGCCCTCGAGTCTTTTGGCAATTATCTCATAAGCAATGCGGGAACCAATTTTCCCTTTGGCAAATTCCTTTTCAATATCTTCCAAACTTGACGTGACAAACTTCATGATGAAACGACTGCCTAAATCAACCGTGGAAATTGTACCGTCAAAATCGCTGATAATAAGAATTTTCTTAGTTTGGGAGGACATATAATGATTGTTTCTGCTTTCTTTATATACTATTTTCCTTTGCGGCGTCTGAACAAAACAAAAATTCCCAGCAATACAAGCATTGCCGGCAACATGTATTTGGAATATTGCGAAAACTCAATACCGACAAATTCATTGATAAGAAAAAGCGTGCCGGCGGCAGTAACAAACCAGCCCCCGAAATCCTTAACTCTTTGAAAAATAGAGCATAATCCTACGACAATAATCAGTACCGGCCATGTTTTCCCGAAAGGGTATACTCCCGTCTTGCTCAGATAAATCAATACTCCCAGAGTAATTAAAATCATACCCCCTGGAAGGGCATGACTTTTTTCACTAGCCATAAAACCTTCTCCTGCTTGACACATTCAGCGGCGGATTTGCATCCGCCGCCCTTTAATTATTTATGACAACCTCGTAAAAAGGCCGGATGCTGCGTTGCGCTTCATCCTTCGTCACTGCGGCGTACGCTAAGTACGCCTCTTTCCTCATGATTTGCGCGCCTTGCCTGCGGCCTTTTTACGAGGCCATCTGAAAATTGTTGTTTTTGCGACTTTTTACGAATCCATCATTTATGCCTTTTCCGCCAATTTCAAAAATGGTTTGAACAAATCAATCGGAATGGGGAAAACAGTTGTCGAATTATTTTCCGATGCAATCTGATTGAGTGTCTGCAAATAGCGCAGCTGCAGCGACATCGGCTGTGTTTCCATTAAAGCAGCCGCTTCAATCAGTTTTTGCGCCGCCTGAAATTCACCTTCCGCATTGATGACTTTAGCCCTTCTCTCTCTTTCCGCTTCGGCTTGTTTCGCCATCGAACGTTTCATTTCTTCCGGCAGATCAATGTGCTTTACTTCGACCAGCGATATTTTAATACCCCAGGGCTCGGTGCTGCGATCCAGAATTGCCTGTAAATGCATGTTGATCTTTTCGCGCTCGGAAAGGATTTCATCTAATTCCATCTGTCCGCAAACGCTGCGGAGCGTCGTCTGAGCCAATTGGGAGGTGGCATAAAGATAATTTTCGACATTCGTAACCGCCGCATTGGCGTCCATAACACGGAAATAAACAACGGCGCTTACTTTGATGGATACGTTATCTTTCGTGATAACATCCTGGGGGGGGACATCCATTGTAATTGTGCGCATATCGACTTTTACTACCCTGTCTATGCCGGGAATGATAATAATTAGCCCCGGCCCCTTGACGTCTCTTATTCTTCCCAGACGAAAAATAACCGCCCTTTCATATTCATTTAAAATACGAATGGCGGAAGCCAAAAACATGACCACCAGTACAATCACAACAATTGTCGGTACAGAAAAAGCTCCAAGCATTTTATCATCCTCCTTTTATTGATGAATTATTGTTGACGACCTCGTAAAAAGGCCGGATGCTGCGTTGCGCTTCATCCCTCGTCACTGCGGCGTACGCTAAGTACGCCTCATTCCTCGGTATTCGCACGCCTTGCCTGCGACCTTTTTACGAGGTCGTCTGAAAATTGTTAATTTCACGACTTTTTACGAGTCCATCATTGTTCTTTCTTTATTTCTTCCACGCTCAGGGTAAGACCTTCAATTCGGAGAATCTTTACTTTTGCTCCCTTCTTGATGGGCTTTTCACTTGTCGCCTTCCAGTATTCTCCATTAAAAAATACTTGTCCCTCTCCGGTTATATCGGTTACCGCTTCAGCTTCCGCATTGATCATTGCTTCCGCACCGGAAAAGTGCTTGCGCATTTGCGCCTTAATTGCCAGCCAGATGACAACTATAAAGAATGCTGAAGTTACAACAACCGCCGGAATTAATACCTGCAGTGAAATCCGCAATGCAGGTTCTGTTGTATCGAATAAAAGTAGAGATCCCATGATCAGTGAAATTATACCTCCCACAGTAAGCATTCCGTGACTCATAACTTTTATCTCGGCAATAAACAAAATCACACCGAAGACTATCAGCAATATTCCGGTGTAATTAACGGGCAGAGTGGATAAACCGAAAAATGCCAGCAAAAGGGATATGCCGCCGATCACTCCCGGCAGTATTGCACCCGGTGTGGATAATTCGAAGTACAAACCAGCCAGACCGATCAGTAAAAGGATATAAGAAATATTAGGGTCGGAAATCACCGCGAGTATTCCTTCACGTGTTCCCATTTTCTTATCGTTTATTACGGCGTCTTTTGTTGATATTTTCTTTTTACCGCCGGGCAGGCTTACTTCTTTCTGATCTATAACTGTTAAAAGTCCCTTGATATCGGACGCCACAAAGTCAATCACATTTAATTTCAGCGCTTCTTCCGCGGTGATTGATTCGCTTTTGCGCACCGCCTTCTCCACCCATTCTTCAGAGCGCCCTCTGGATTTAGCTATACTGCGGGCATAGGCGGCGGCATCATTTTCCACCTTTTTCGACATGGTTTTATCCATCCCGCCGCTTCCCACGCCAATGGCTACGGGATGAGCTGCACCGATATTGGTACCAGGCGCCATTACGGCGACATGCGCCGCCTGGGTGACAATCACTCCGGCTGAAGCCGCACGGGCCCCCGATGGATAGACAAAAACAATTACCGGCAACGGTGCATTAAGAATGCTTTTCGCAATATCGCGCATTGCGGTATCGAGGCCTCCAGGAGTGTCCAGTAAAATAATAAGACCTTCCGCTCCTTCTTTGTTGGCTTCTTCAATGCTCTTTGCCGTATATTTTGCGGTGGGGGATGTAATGATGCCGTCAATGCTGATCATATTGAATACAGGCTTTTTTTCTGCGGCGAAAGCTGCAACGGTTGTTGCCAGTAAAATCAAAATCAATATGGTGATAATTCTTCTCGGCATTACTCTACCTCTTTCATTCGAGCGCACTGAAAATTAATTTTGCAACTCTTTCATGATCAGTTGGACATCTTCCCAGACCGTTTTCTTGGCCGCAGGATTTCTCAACAAATAGGCGGGATGATATGTCGGCATCAACTTTATTCCTTCGTAGTAATGAAAACGGCCGCGTAAAACGCTGATCGGCACATCGGTTTTCAGCAATGTTTTGGCGGCGAAAGTTCCCAACGCACATATTATCTGCGGAGAAATAATTTTTAACTGTTGTTTTAAAAACGGCTCACAGGCGGCAATCTCCTCCGGCAACGGGTTACGATTTTGGGGCGGCCGGCATTTGAGAATATTGCAGATATAAACTTCCTCACGACTCAAACCCATTGCTTCGATTATTTTCGTCAGCAGCTGGCCTGCCCGGCCGACAAACGGCTTTCCTTGTTCGTCTTCATCTGCCCCCGGTGCTTCTCCCACAAAAACAATTTTTGCCTGAGGATTGCCGTCGCCAAAAACCAGATTCTTTCTCGTTTTACCCAGACTGCACAGCTGACAGTCCGCCATGTCCGCACGAATCGTACTTAAATCCGGCTTATTATTTTGAGCTTTAATTTTAATATTATTGTGCACTCGCTCCACTTTTTTCAGGCTAACGCCGGCTGTGTATTTGTCGATATCATGAACGTGGCTTTTCAGTGCTTTTACCACTGAAAGCAGTTTTGTGCGCAATTGCTGTTGCGACGACTCCGCAGAAACTTCAACCATTACTTTATTCTTTTGCCTTTCTTATCAATTTCGTCTTTAATACGGTCGAGTATTCTTACGGCGGCATCAACTTTCGTCATTTGTGCACAGGCTTCCGTATTGCCGTTGCAGTCAATTATCGTAATTATGTTGGTATCGGTCCGGAAACCGGCGCCTTCATCCCGCAGATTGTTGGCCACAATGAAGTCCATGTTCTTTCTCGTCATTTTATCCCGGGCGTTGGCCAGAAGATTTTCCGTTTCCATTGCAAAGCCGACCAAAATACGATTATTTTTAACCTTGCCGATTTCTTCAATTATATCAGCATTTCTTTCCAGGACTAACGAAAGAGGCTGATTTTTTTTCTTTATTTTTTCTTTCGAAAGAAGAGCAGGACGATAGTCGGCAACGGCAGCAGCCTTGATGATAATCGTCGCATCCTTAAAATTTTCCAACACTGCTTCATACATTTCCCGGGCTGTGCGAATTTTGATCAGTTTATCAACCTGCGGTGCGGGTAGATCCGTCGGTCCCGTAACTAAGGTTACTTTAGCTCCGCGCCTGTGGGCAACCCTGGCCAGAGCATAACCCATTTTCCCTGACGATAAATTGGTGATATACCGTACCGGGTCCAACGGTTCTTCAGTGGGACCGGCTGTAACCAGAATATTCTCGCCCACTAAATCTTTCGGCGCCAAAAGCGCGGTAACTTCTTCGACTATTAGGGAAGCTTCCGGCAGCCTTCCGGCACCCTGAGTCTTGCAGGCCAACTCGCCGTAGGCGCTATCCATTACTACGTAGCCGTATTTCTTCAGTTTTTGGATATTATCCTGAACAAAGGGATTGGCCAGCATTTTGTCATTCATGGCCGGACAGATCAGAATGGGTTTATCCGTCGCCATGATCGTCGTCGAAAGCAAATCATCGGCAATTCCACTGGCTATCTTTCCGATGATATTGCCTGTTGCCGGAGCAATAACAAAAGCGTCGGCAAATTCGGCGAGACTTATGTGAGCCATGTCATACCTCGCAGTGGGGGTGAACATGTCCGTGTATACCTGATCTTTGGAGAGTGTCTGAAAAGTTAAGGGAGTGACAAATTCCGTGGCGCTCTTTGTCATGATGACTTTTACCTGCGCGCCTTCCTTGATCAGCGCACGGGTCAGCTCCGCCGCCTTGTAAACGGCAATCCCTCCGGAGACCCCCAAAACTATTTTTTTACCTTTGAGCATATTTTCTCATCACTTGTTTTTTTTAAGAATATAACAGCGTTTAAACGCAAGATCAAGGCATAAAGAAAAACAGAACGATCATTCATATCTTTAAATTACGGAAATTTGTCTTGCAAAAGACCTTTAAAGAAATTATAGATTCACACAGATATTTTATCTCACAAAACCGAGGGAAATCATGAAAAAGATTAACTTATCTGTAACAGCTATAATAATTGCCGCTATCGTCATTATCGCCGGCCTTGGCCTGGGCTTTTTATGGTGGGGAAATTCTCTGGAAAGGGAAACTCCGTCAATCAAATTTAATCAGGATATCAGCATAATCGGAAAACAAAAGAAACTGGATATTACTTTTTCCGATCAGAAAAGCGGCCTTTCCCATATATATGCGGAAATAATTCAGGACAACAAAGGGCAGATTCTGGCTTCGGAAAATATTTCCGCCAAGGGAAACAAACAAAAAGTATTGTCCTTAACAATAGACACAACCGTTCTAAAGTTGCATGACGGTCCGGCAACGATTAAATTTACTGCCGCAGATCATGCTTTATTTAAGAATGAAAACATTTTATCCCGCCCTGTCACAATAGATACAATACCTCTTCAGATATTCCCGCTCAATCCTGTTAATCATGCCAATCAGGGCGGTACGTGTTTCATTGCTTTTCGTACATCAAAACCTACAGCTGCCACGGGTGTTTATGTTGACAGCAACTTTACCCCCGGCTACGCGGCATCAAATGACAACAAGACCACAACGGTTGTTTATTTTCCGATTCCCCTGGATGCCGCCAATGCTAAAACTACAATCAAAGCTTTTGCCCGTGATGCCGCGGGAAATGAATCCATGATCTCTATTCCCTGTCTGATCAAGGAAAAGAAATTCCGTGCGGATAAAATGAATTTAAACGATGCGTTTCTGCAGCAGAAAATGCCTGAATTTCAGGTAATGGTTCCGTCTCTGCGCGGGAAAACACCTCTGGAAACATTCATCTACGTGAATGGACAAATGCGCAGTGATAATTTCCGCACAATACAGTCATTTTGTCAAAAATCATCCCCCACCAAACTCTGGGACGGCACTTTCCTGCGCATGTCTAATGCTTCACCCATGGCTTTATTTGGTGATAAAAGAACATATGTGGTCGGCTCAAATGCAGTCGGTGAGTCCGTACATGGCGGTGTCGATCTGGCTTCAACCATGCATGCGCCCATTGAAGCAGCCAATAACGGGATTGTGGTTTTTGCCGGTGCTTTGGGGATCTACGGCAACGCGGTAATCATTGATCACGGTCAGGGATTATCCAGTCTTTACAGCCACTTATCCAGCATTAATACAACGGTCGGCAAAACAGTGAAGAAGCAGGAACTTATCGGCTATTCCGGGCTATCCGGACTGGCGGGAGGCGATCATTTACATTTCAGTATTCTTGTCGGCGGACAATTCGTCAACCCGCAGGAATGGTGGGATCCGCACTGGATTAACGACAATGTAAACAAGAAGATGGTTTTCTGATAGTATTTAATTTTGATGGATTCGTAAAAAGTCGTGAAATTAACAATTTACAGACGACCTCGTAAAAATGTCGCAGGCAAGGCGCGCGAATACTGAGGAATGAGGAGTGCTTGGCGTACGCCGCATAGCCTGCCCCGTGCTTGACACGGGGAGGGATGAAGCGCATCCGGTATACCCCGGATTCACTTAGCATCCGGCCTCGCGTGCCCTTTAGGGTATTTTATGAGGTCGTCAACTTTTGCTGATGTCGCGGTGCGTAACATTGACAATATATTTCATTTCCGAAAAATGCGCCCCTAACTGATCAGCCATGACTACGGAACGGTGTTTTCCGCCCGTACAGCCTAACGCAACATTCAAGCGCACCTTGCCTTCCCTGTCATACAAGGGTATTAGATAAGTCATTAAATCTAAAACCTTTTGCAAAAAAGTCTCGCTTTTTTCATTTTTCAAAACATAATCGCGAACGGCATCATTTTGTCCGTTAAAATCTTTTAAATCTTCGACAAAGTAAGGATTGGGTAAAAACCTTACATCAAAAACCAGATCGGCATCAGCGGGCAGACCATATCGGTATCCAAAGGAAATAACATTGATTATTACTTTCTTAGTTTCGGATGCCGGCAAAAAATACCGCTGAACAATATCTTTGAGTTGATGAACATTTGTCGATGTTGAATCGATGACCTGATCAGCCATTTCTTTCAGAGAAGACAATTTTTCTCTTTCCAGTCGAATACCGTCCATAATGGAACCTTTTTCGGAAAGAGGATGGGTACGCCTCGTCACACTGAAGCGACGCAAAAGAGATTCATCGCTGGAATCCAGAAAGAGAATTTCAATTTTATAACCTTTTTCTTTCAGGCGGGAAAAAATATCTTCGTACTTTTTCAGAAAACTTCTTTCTCGCAGGTCCATCACCATGGCAACCTGTTTTATTTCCGGAGAAGATTTAGTTGTTATGTCCAATAATTTCGGCAGTAAGACAACCGGCAGGTTATCAACACAAAAAAAACCAATATCTTCCAGAGCCCGAAGCGCCGTACTTTTACCGGAACCGGAAAGACCTGTAATAATAACAACGCGCAGATTTTGCATTAATTTTCCTTATGATAGTTGGGTGATGGCTTTTACTAACAGATTTTCATTAAAATAGCCAGTAGACGGAATATTGATATGAAAACAAATCAATTTTTTCCCCAGAATATATTTTCCCCCTTCTATTATAACAGGGGCATCGTATTTGGTGGTTTTTTCAACTTCCACAACAGCAACAAGTTTTGTACTTTTTTTTATCCGTTCAGGTTTCAGTAAATTGACGACCGGTATAATTCCCGTAGCTTCCGTATGCAGGTAATTACTAATTTTCTTATGCCCGGCGGCGATTAGTTCGCCGTGTTTATTTTTTTTTATCACAGCAATATCGTCCGCCACCCAGTAATAATCTTTGGCAGCCGTCTTTAAAGCTGCCGTTGTTTTTCCTATTCCGCTGGCTCCGGTGATTAAAATGCCCTTCCCTTCTGCTTCTAAAAGAACTCCATGAACGAAAACGGTTTCCTGAAATTTTTCACGGATCAGTTCCTTCAAAAGACTTTTCAGATAATGCTCGTCGTATTTTGAGGCGGCAACAGTTACATCCAGGCCTGCCGGAAGATTTTTTAAATCAGCCGGAATGGTTGAAGATTCGGCTAAGATAAGGAAAACAAAATTATCCTTTAAAATATTATCCTGTTTTGCACAGAATTTACTTAAAACCCGCAAACTTACTATTGCAATGGTTGGAGTATTATTAATTAACGTAGTATAAAGTATTCGATTTATAAGTCGGATGTTGATTTTAGAGAATTGTTTTTGCAGGCCGGTGGCAGCAAGAATGATTTCTTCGATGCCCAGTCTTGTGATCTTTCCCTGAAAAATTTCTTTTAAAGACAGCGTCTTTTTCATGGATGTCTAATTTTTGCAGGACAGGTATAAGTAAAAGTAAAAACTTGCAGCTAAACTTTGCTTAAGTTATGAATCAGGATGTTTCTTGTTTTCTTCAATAATTATCTCATAGAAATCATTGTTGGATTCCGCAGCCATAAGTCTTTTGCGGAAATTGGCGGTCTTCAACATCCTGCATACCTTTGCTAAAGTCCTCAGGTGATGGCTGGTACTGTTTTCAGGAGCCAAAAGCAAAAAGAATATATGAACGGGCTTGCCGTCGATCGAATCAAAGGCAACGCCATTCTTACTCCGGCCGAAGGCAACGATGACTTGTTCCAGATTGCTTATTTTTCCATGCGGAATAGCAACTCCATCTCCGATTCCTGTAGAACCCAGCTTTTCTCTTTGCAGCAAAGCATCATAAACTTGCCGCTTATTAAGTTTCAGAGAACCTTTTATTGCAATTTCCGATAATTCGTTCAGTGCTTCAGTCTTATTCTTTGCCTGTAGATCATCGTTGAGATATTCTTTTTTTAATATTTGTTCCAAAGACATTTAGCTCACCTGATTTGAAGATCGACAGAAACAATGACTATGTTCTTACGGCATTGAATTTAAAAGGATATCAGCCCCATAAAGATGTTTATGGGGCTGAGCGGATAACTTTATTTTCAGCTGTTCGTTTCAATGAGGGTGTAATTACCATCGTCGCGATGATATATCAAACTTACATTTTCGGAAAGAGAATCACGATACATAATAAAACGTGATTTACTTCCTTCAATTTCCATAATTGCTTCATCAATCGACATAGGTTTTAAAACAATTTTTCTTGTTTCCACAATTTTATTCGTTATTAATTCTTCCTCTTCTTCTTCACTCTTAACTATATTTCCCTCGGCATGGCGAATGCTGACGGTTTTATGTTCTCTCACTTTGTCTTTTTGTTTTTTGAGCTGCTTTTCAATTTTTTCGATGCAGCTGTCTATTGCCAGATGCATATCTTTCGCTTCTTCTTTGGCATTTACATTCCAGCCATTTGCACTCAGGTTAATTTCTGCAAAATTTCTGAATTTTTCGGTGGAAAGAACAATATGGGCTTCGGAAGGCATATCCAGGTATCTTTTCAGTTTAACTACTCTCTCTTCTGCGTATAATTTCTGCCAGTTTTCACCTTCACCATTCCTGAAAGTAACCGAAATTTTCATTATTATCCCTCCCTGATTTGTTTAAGCCATCTTCGAAAGCTTACTGCGATTTTTCTTTATTCAAACAACCCGTGGAAAACAAAGGCAAGTCATATAGTGATGTCAACAGCAAAAGTCAATTAATTTTTTATCGATTGATATTATAATCGTAACTCGCCGACAATCACTTTAAAAATATTTCTTCCTTTTCGAGGACGGCAAAATACCCATCATTTCCCTGTACTTGGCAACAGTGCGTCTGGCAATATTGATTCCCTTTTGTTTCAGCAGTTCCACTATTTCACAATCGCTGTAGGGTTTTTTCGGATCTTCTTTGCCTACCAGATTCTTGATCTCTTCTTTTACGCTTTTTGAGGCAATGTTTTCTCCCGAGGTTCTGTGTATAGAGCTGCCGAAAAAATACTTCATTTCAAAGATGCCGCGCGGCGTATGCATATATTTATTCGTGACAACACGGCTGATTGTGGATTCATGCATCTCGACATCATCCGCGACATCTCGAAGAATTAACGGTTTCAGAAATTTAATGCCCCAGTCGAAAAATTCTTTTTGAAATCCGACAATACTTTCAGCAACCTTGTATATTGTTTTTTGCCGCTGCTGAATGCTTTTAATCAACCATGTTGCCGATTGAACCTTATCCCTGATATATTTTTTCCCGTTTTCGTCCTCATTATGATGATCACCGTGACCGCCCACACCGGCCATTACTTCCCGGTAAAAATTACTTATTCGCAAACGAGGCATGCCGTCATCATTGAGAATTATTTTATATTCATCTCCTGATTTGATAACGTAGACATCGGGAACAATGGATTGTATTTTTTCTTCCGAATACATACTGCCTGGCCTTGGATCCATGTTGCTGATCAGCAATACGGCATCCTCAACTTCCCGGATCGGGACCTTCAATTTACGGGCAATATGTACATAATTTTTTAATTCCAAATCCTTGAGGTGATCCTTGATTATCACTTCCACAAGCGGATTTTTCGCTCCCAGCATACGGGCCTGGATCAGCAGACACTCTTGCAAATTGCGCGCGGCAACCCCTGCCGGGTCGAACTCCTGTACTTTTAATAATACGGATTGTACAAATTCTTCGGTTACATTTTCCAATACGGCAATTTCCTGAAGAGTTGCACACAAATAACCGTTTTGGTCAAGATTTCCTACTATCTGTCCGCCGACTCTCATTTCTTCTTCCGTAAAAGGAGAAAGTTTCATCTGCCACATCAGATGCTCGGTCAGTGATTCGGTTTCCGTAATAATGTTATCCCAGGCCGGCGCTTCCGCATCCTTATTTTCATAGGAGACACCTACCGGCCCGTAGTCCTCCAGATAATTACCCCAATCGAATTCCTCGCGGCCATCTCCTTCACCGGTAAGTTCTATCGTACGCTCAACAGCTTTCGTTTCATCCCGATCAATTGTCTGCACATCCTCTTCCACTTCGGAATGCCCCAAATCCTCACTATTTTCATCCGGGGTGACTTCTTCCAGAAAAGGATTCTCTTCCATTTCCTGATTGATCGTATCAACAAGTTCCAGCCGAGACAACTGCAGAAGCTTTATCGCCTGCTGCAGCTGGGGAGTCATAATCAACTGCTGCGCTAGTTTAAGATTTTGCTTTAATTCAAAGGCCATGTTCAATAATCTTCTTTTATTAAATATTATAAACTAAAATCTTCACCAAAATAGAACTTCCTGGCTAATTCGCTGTTGGCGATAACTTCCGGTTCGCCTTCTACAAGGATTGCTCCTTCATTAACTATATAAGCGCGATCACAACAGGAAAGAGTCTCTCTTACATTATGATCGGAAATAATGATACCTATTCCTTTTGCTTTCAACTTGGCAATTATTTTTTGAATGTCTGCGACCGCAAGGGGATCGATCCCCGCAAAAGGCTCATCTAAAAGAATGTACTTCGGTGATGTGACCAACGCCCGCGTAATCTCCACTCTTCTTCTTTCGCCGCCGGAAAGAGAATAAGCATTGTTTTTAGCAAGGCTTGTCAGATCCAATTCCCCAAGCAGATCTTTGAGTTTTTCTCTTCTTTCCTCCTCCTGTAAATCGAGCGTCTCCAAAATTGACATAATGTTTTCTTCGACAGTCAACTTGCGAAAAATGGAGGGCTCCTGCGGCAAGTAATTCAGCCCTCGCCGCGCTCTTTTATACATGGGATATCTGCCTATATCCTCGCCGTCAAGAAATATTTCTCCGTCATCGGGCTTAATCAAGCCTACAATCATATAAAAAGTTGTTGTTTTACCGGCGCCGTTAGGCCCCAGCAAACCAACGACCTCTCCCGGCGAAATTGATAAATTTATACCATTGACAACTTTTCTTTTACTGTAAATTTTTGTCAGCCCTTTTGCTTGTAGATTACCCATTTTTTATTCGCTACTTTTGCTTTTTTTCTTCGCTCTTCTCTTGCGGGTAAATAACCGCTTTCACACGTTTTTTATCTTTGCTCTCCACCACTCCACGATCCTCATTGACAAAAACGATTACTTTATCCCCTTTTATCGTGTTTTTCCCATCACGCAGCGTTGCATTACCGGTCATAATAATTTGTCCGCTGTCCTGATAATAAACAGCTTCCTCACCTGTGGCGACCCGCTCTTTTTGTGTCACTACAACATGCCCTTTAGCTTCAATTTTTTCCAGGTCGCCCGTTCCTTCCATCGCTTTAACGCCTGTTTTTTCTTTTTTTCCAGCTTGTTTTTTGTAATATAAAATCAGCCGATCAGACTTTATCTCCCTGTCACCTTGTATGGCCACAGCATTCCCTGAAAATATCACCATTTTTTTTTCGTTATAAGCATCCATCCGGTTGGCAACAATCTCTATCGGCTCTTTGGAAGTGAGTTTATTGACTTTGG
This sequence comes from Smithella sp., assembly GCA_039679325.1. Taxonomy (GTDB): domain Bacteria; phylum Desulfobacterota; class Syntrophia; order Syntrophales; family Smithellaceae; genus MVRV01. Next base: position 5,542 of record JBDKVD010000030.1, on the reverse strand, counting down.
CTGAATTATCTTTGGCCTGAACGACAGAGACAACCAATAATATAAACAGCGTGGATATTATAAATATTTTTCTAATTATCATAATTATATTCACTAATTTATTGTTGCTTTAACCGACGATAGAAGCTTTAATTCTCCGGCATCCATAAAAAGAACAAGTCCTTTACCTTCTATTCTCATCTTTTTATTCTCCATAAGGACCGGCGCGTCGGTATAAAATTTCCTTTCTGCATTCGAATACTTAACGTAATCTGTAGTAAAGCGGTCTCCCGAGTCGGAAACGATAACTACATTGCCTCTAATTTCAATGTTTTTTTTGTCCGTCAGCATCTGACCTTTATCGCCGGTCATCCGGTATACTTTTTTTTCCGCCGTCGTCAACGTTATTTGAACCTTATCAAAATCGGCCACATTTTGCTTTTTATCGTACTGGGCAGTTTTTGCCTTTACTTCCCATTTGGAATTTTCCGCACCTACTTCGGTATAGACGAAATCTTTTATTTGCAGATCTACGTGGTCCGGCAATATTTTTAATATTTGCTTGGGCTTATCGTTAACATTCTTGATGACAGCGACAATTAAAGACACTGCCGCTACAACAAGTAATATTGATAATGCAATTATTGTTTTTTTACTAATTTTCATTTTATTGGAAGTCAATGCTTTTTACTTTATGTGAAAGCATATTTCTTCTATATCATCCAGTACCGCACATGTAAAGATTTAAGGTTTTTCTAAGTAAGCTATTTATCTAAAGATGCTCGGCAAATTCATATTTGGCGGCAATCTCCGGCCACCTTCCCTGCGCTTGAAGCAGCATTTCGCAGACCTCACGCACTGCACCGCGTCCACCCTTGTTTTTTGTTACATAATCGGCTGTTTTTTTTACAATATCAAGTGCGTCGGCCACCGCCACGGAAAATCCGGCCTCTTTTAATACCGGAATATCGATAACGTCATCGCCAATAAAAGCAGCCTGGCTGGAATCCAAATTATTTTTTTGCAGTATTTGGGCAAACACCTCTTTTTTATTGAATATTTTTTGATGAACCTCTTTAATCCCCAATTCACTCGCACGGTGATTCACCACTTCCGATTTACGGCCGGTGAGCAGCGCCACCTCGATTCCATAGCGCTGAACGAGTTTAATGCCATGACCATCCCTTACATCGAAATTTTTTGTTTCCCGGCCGTCATCATCCATAATTATCCGGCCGTCGGTCATCACTCCATCTACATCCATAACGAGTATTTTAATATTTTTCATCTTTTCCCGAAGACTTATTTTCATCTTTTATCTTCCCTTCACTACTTCATCAATTTTCTTCAACATTATCAGCAGTTCTTCCAGTGAATCCAGATAGAGGGAATTAGCGCCGTCGCAGAGAGCTTTTTCCGGATCACGGTGGACTTCCAGAAAAACACCATCGACACCGGCCGCCACAGCCGCCCGGGCAAGATACTTGGCCATTTCCCTCTCGCCGCCGGAGGCGGTGCCCGCTCCGCCCGGCAACTGCACGGAATGTGTAGCGTCAAAAATCACCGGATATCCCATGTTTCGAATTATCGGCAAAGCACGGACATCAAAAACAAGATTGTTGTAACCAAAAGACGTGCCTCTTTCCGTTATCATAATATTATCGTTGCCAGTTGATTTTGCTTTAATAATAATATTGGCAACGTCTCCCGGGGCCAGAAACTGCCCTTTTTTAACATTGATTATCCTGGCTTTTTTCGCAATTTCCAAAACAAAATCCGTCTGTCGGCAAAGAAAGGCCGGCACCTGCATTACATCCAGCACACGGGCCGCCATATCAATTTCCTCAAAACGGTGGACGTCGGAAAGAACAGGAACTCCCACTTTTTCTTTTACTCTTTGGAGAATGGACAAGCCCTCTTTTGCTCCCGGCCCCCGGTATGAATTGATCGAGGTACGATTAGCCTTGTCATAGGACGCCTTGAAAATATAGGGAATTTTTAGTTTTGCTGTTAATTCTTTTAAATACGCGGCTATATCTATAGCCCCTTCTTCATTTTCCAGTACGCACGGACCGGCGATAAGGACAAATCCCTTGTTATCGCCTATGGTAAAATCGCCCATGTCAATCTGCTTCATGCTTTTTACTCCTTGTCTGTTTTCTGCAGTCTCTTCTGTAAAAGCAGAATTTTCAGTTTTGGTATTCTTCTACCTGCCTTCGACTCTGGATTCAGTTCATAAGCATTGGTGTAAGCCTTTAGTGCTTCGGCATAAAGCCCCTTTTTTTCATATGCTTCTCCCAGGTTGGCATAAATATCATCGTCCTCCCGGTCATATTTCAAAGCAATAAGATAATTTTTAATTGCCGTGTCCCAATCATTGCCTGCAGCATAAGCATATCCCAGGTTGGTGTAAGATGCCGCCTTTCCGGGTTCCATCGCGGCAACTTTCTTGTAATATTTTATGGCCTGATTAGATTTTTTCTCTTTTAAATAATAATGCGCCAGGGCACTCAATACTTCTTTAGTGGGAGGCGATACTTTTTCATATTCAGCTATTGCCTCTCTTTCCCGCCCGAGCTTACCGTAAGTATAAGCAAGATTATAATGAATGTTTGAGCTTTTGGCGCCAAGCTTAATCGCTTTTTTATAGTTTTCCGCCGAGGCGGCATACTTCTTCAATTCGCCATAGGCGTAACCAAGATTGACAAAGATTGCAGCGTTTCCAGGTTCCGTCCTGGCCAGTTTTTCATAATACTTAACCGCCTGATCATACTTTTTGTTTTTAAAATAAAGTGTTGCCAGGCGCTCTTGTGCATCGGAATCGTCAGGCTTAATTTTCAGGGCCTGCTCATATTCTCTGATGGCTTCGGAATCAAGCTTTCTTTTCTCATAAGCAGCACCGAGATTAAAATGGATCACGGATTCACCAACATTGAGGGCCGCCGCTTTTTTTAAATTACCAAGCTCCTCCTCAGAGTTACCTTTTCCGGCATATGCGGCTGCCAAATTAGCGAGGGCGACAGCATTGCGCGGTTCAATTGCCAGTACTTCCTTATAATACTTAATGGCATCATCATATTTTTTAATTTTTAAATATGCATCGCCCAAGCCAAGTTTTGCCGGCGTTTTGTCTTGTGCATGTGCAACAATATATTCATACTGTTCAATAGCCAGGTTCATCTTGTTCATGCGGGCATAAATATTCCCCAGCCGCATGCGAACCCGGTAATTATCGGGATTATTTTTAACGGCGCCAAGATAGGTATTAAATGCCTGATCCCAATGACCTTTTTCTTCCAGCAATAACCCGAGGCCTTCGTAAGCCTCCGCATCCCGTGGATCGATTTGGACGAGTTTTTTGAATATCTCGACGGCGCGATCAAATTCATTTTTTCGAATATGGCATTTGGCCAATTCCCGTAACGCCACCTTATCTTCAGGATTTATTGTCAATATCTGCTGATACAGCTTGACGGCATCATCCAGTTTTCCCCTTCTGGTATAGATTCCGGCCAGAATTTTACGCACGCCCGTGTCTTCTTTATTGACGACAATCGCCTTTTTCAGATATTCGATCTGCGTTTTAATATCCGTCGTACCTTTGGCAAAACGCAACCAGTCCTGGGGCGTAATAACGACTTTAATCGGAACCCTGGCCAAAACATCTTTCCCGTAATTTATGCGGATGGAATAGTCGGACACGGTTCCACCGCCGCGGCTCATTATACCTTCCGCCATTACCTTATTGACCAGATCTATCCCCCTCATCAAAACACCAATATCATTTTCACCCTTACCCAAACCTTCAACATTCACTGTTATGTTTGTTCCCTTCATGTCGTCGGTTATGGCCGATTTCACTACGAATTCGTCACGATAAGTAATCTCCAGGGATTCGTTAACATGAACGCGAATATTTTTGCCGTTTTTTTCCATTTCCAGATAATAAAAATGAATCCTGCTGTGAAATACATAGTAAGAAATGGTGTTTTTTATCCGTACGGCATTAAAAGTAATAGTTCCTAATGCATGAGGACGAAAGAAAAACAACAGCGCAAGAACTACGATTATGCCGGTGACAGCGCTTGGAATAATCCATTTTTTGTGCAAAATTAGCGCATTATCGCTTTGTCGGTTGTCGTTATCTTCTTCCATCTGTTCCTCGATTAGACAAATCACCCTGCAGTCGTTTCGGTTTCAACCGCGTGGATGAAACTTTTGATGAATTTCCTTTAACCTCTCCCGGGTGATATGGGTATAAATTTGCGTTGTGGATATATCGGCATGCCCCAGCATTACCTGCACTGTCCGCAAATCGGCCCCGCCTTCCAGGAGATGGGAAGCAAAAGAATGACGAAAAGTATGAGGATGAACCTTCTTGTGTAAGCCCGATTTTTTAGCATAGCCGACAACAATTTTCCAAAATCCCTGCCGGGTAAACATCCCTCCGCTACGGTTAAGAAATAAAACATCCGTGCTTTTTCCCTGCATTAATTGCGGCCTGGACTGTTCCACATAATGTTTCACACAATCATAGGCTGTTTTACCAATCGGAACTATGCGTTCCTTACTGCCCTTCCCCATAACAACAAGGAAACCAACCTGCCAGTTAATACTGTTCATCGTCAAACCGATCAATTCGGAAACACGAATTCCCGTAGCATACAACAACTCCAGCATCGCACTGTTGCGCATCGCCTGCGCCGTATCCATTCCCGGTTGGGCCAGAATAAGATTCATCTCTTCTTTACTGATCGTATCCGGCAGCCGCATCCATACTTTGGCCAGTTCTATATTGGCCAGCGGCGTTTGTTCTATCATTTTTTCCTGCAAAAGATACTTATAAAATCCCCTCAGGGCCGCCAGTGACCGGTTTGTAGAATTGGCCGAAAGTCCGTCATCTTTGATACGCACCAGATATTCAATAACCGTTTCCGGTAAAATATGCCGTAAATCCGTAATTCCTTTTTCCTGAACAATAAACAGAAAACGGCGCAAATCCCGTCCATAGGCCTCCAGGGTATTTAGCGCCACGCCGCGTTCAATTAGAAGGTAGTTTAAATATTTCTCCAATAACTCCTGCATCAGGCGTTTCTAACGTAATTATTGTCATGAAGCAAAGATTTTTTATTGACTTATTTTGCATTCTCATAAAAAAGTGCCTCTTTAATTGTAAATCACTTTGCGGGGAGCAGCAGTAAATGAAAAAAATAATTATCGCCTCCGATCACGGCGCCGTTGGTTTGAAAGAGCAAATTATATCTTTTCTAAAGACTAAAAATTGTGAGGTTAAAGATATGGGCGTCCATAGCGACGATCCCGTTGATTATCCTGATATTGCAATAAAGGCCTGTCAGGAATTCAATAAAGGCGGATATGATTTCGGCATTCTTCTTTGCGGCACCGGAATCGGTATGTCCCTTGCCGCCAATAAAATTAAAGGTATCCGGTGTGCGGCGGTACTTGATCTTTTTACCGCAGAAATGGCTAAAGCCCACAACAATGCCAACTTTATCGTCTTCGGCGGCCGGTTGAAATACTGTGTGCCCATAACCGACATGAT
>JBDKVD010000029.1:0-2917 GCA_039679325.1 Smithella sp. | reverse complement strand
AATACGGCACTGAATGTGCTGCTAAAGAAAAGAGATCAAGACAAGAAGAATCTTGAAGAGAATTTTGTTGCGAATATTGGAAGTATGGTGCTGCCTTATTTAGAAAAAATGAAAAAAAACAACCTCGATGCACAGCAGCAATTCTGCCTGGATACTGTTGAAAAGAATTTGGATGAAATAGCGTCCCCCCTGTTGAAAAACATCCAGCAGTTTAATCTGACTCCCAGAGAGGTTCAAATAGCGTATTTGATAAAGGATGGCAAGACGACCAAGGAAATCGCCGGCGTATTGGGGATTGCGGAAGGTTCCATTTCTACTCACAGAAAAAATCTTAGAAAGAAATTAGGCCTGCACAGAGATTCCAACCTCCAGGCCCATCTGCGTTTCTTCGAAAAGTAAATGTTCTACCTATTGAGGGTTATATAAATTGTGGGAATGCGGAATGGTATAAGACTTGTGAATTATTTTCTCTACCCCTTGACTAACAGGAAGAGCAGCATTAAATTTTAATTAACCTTAATGGAAAGTCCTTAAATGGGTGGACACTGGGAGCAGAAAAAACTCACGATGCTATCATCAAGGGCCTGCATTAAGGGAGTTGGGAAAGGCAAGTCAATCTGCTTTAGATTTGACCGACGCTTTGGCAGGAGTTGTGGGTACATAAACACAACGCTATAGGTTCCAAGGCAGCCTTTCCTTTTCTTTTAGCCAATCTTTTCCCCTTAATCTTTTCCTATTAGTATTTTGTCAAAACCATAAATGGAGGTGCATATGAAAAAAGGATGTTTGGTCGTCATAGCAGCATTTGCACTGATTGTCGCTTTTTATGGATGGGCCAGTGCGCAGGAGTCAATGAAGCAGGATGCGATGAATATGGTCGAGAAGGCGGGCAAAATGATTGAAGAGAAGGGCGATGCGGCCCTTGCGGCGATCAGTGATCCCAAGGGGGAATTCATCGACAGGAAAAAGGCACTTTATGTCTTTGTCTACGACAAGGATGTCGTTATTGTCGCTCACCCCTATAGTTCTGATCTGATTGGGCAATCAATGAAGCGGAAATCCGACGGTCGGGGAAAATTGTTTCACGATCAAATCGTCAAGACAACCTTGACAAAGGGCAGCAGCTGGACGAAGTACGTTTGGCAGAAGCCGGTTACAATTGGAGACGAGATAACATACCAGGACATGTACGAAAAAAATACCTACGGGAAACTCTTCCAGTATGGCGACAAGAAGTACATTGTCTGCTCGGGGACATACGAAGAGTAATTCCATTTCTAAATCAAGCGCTATCTTTGTTGGCGTCGTCGTCGGCTTTCTCAACGTATGTATAATACGCCTCGTCGCCTCCTCCTAGCCGCCGCGATATCATCATTGATTTAGAAATGGAGTAAGACAAAGAGATGAAAAAACCGGCTTCTGATCATACTCTGCCTGCTTTGAGCAAGAATGCGATTACCGTACTGGAAAGGCGTTATTTGAAAAGGGACAGGGAAGGAAATATCGTGGAAACGCCGACCCAAATGTTCAGGCGTGTCGCGGAGAGTATTGCGGCGGCGGATAAGATATTCTCAAAAAAGGCCGACATTCAGAAACTCTCGGATCAGTTTTACAATATGATGGCGGCGCTGGAGTTCCTCCCCAATTCCCCAACACTGATGAACGCCGGGCGTGAATTGGGGCAACTATCGGCTTGCTTTGTTTTGCCGGTGGGAGACTCGATGGAGGAAATTTTCGATGCCGTCAAATATACGGCTCTTATTCATAAATCCGGTGGCGGCACCGGATTTTCTTTTTCGCGACTTCGTCCGGCTAATGATGTGGTCATGACTACCACCGGCATTTCCAGTGGTCCGATTTCCTTTCTGAGGGTATTTGACGCTGCCACAGAAACCGTCAAGCAAGGCGGGACCCGTCGCGGGGCCAACATGGGCATCCTCCGAGTTGACCATCCCGACATCATGGATTTCATAATGTGTAAGGCGGAGAATGATCAGCTGAATAATTTCAATCTATCCGTTGGCTTGACGGAATCATTTATGGTTGCGGTGGAAAAAGATGAAAAATACGATCTAATCAATCCGCGTAACGGTCAATCCGTGGGGACTCTGAATGCACGTAAAGTTTTCAACCGGATCGTCAGTCAAGCCTGGCAAAACGGGGAACCGGGTATTGTTTTTCTGGATCGCCTGAATCGAGACAACCCCACGCCGCATTTAGGTGTGATCGAATCTACAAATCCTTGTGGAGAGCAGCCTTTGCTGCCCTATGAGTCATGCAACCTGGGTTCAATCAATTTAGGGAAGATGGTGAAAGATGGAGCCATAGACTGGTCGAGGCTGAAGGATTTGATTTACCTATCCATACATTTTCTGGACAACGTTGTTGAGATCAATAAATACCCCCTTCCTGCGATTACAGCCATGACGCTGGGTAATCGGAAAATCGGCCTGGGAGTCATGGGTTGGGGCGATATGCTGATCATGCTGGGTATTTCTTACGATTCTGAAGATGCCTTGCAACTGGCTCAGCAGGTAATGAAGTTCATCAATGATCATGGGCACATGGCATCACGCGAACTGGCTCGGAAACGGGGGGCTTTTGCGAATTTCAAGAATTCCATATACGACAAAAAAGGGGAACCACCGATCCGTAATGCCACCGTGACCACCATTGCGCCGACGGGTACAATTTCTATTATTGCCAATGCATCCTCGGGAGTGGAGCCGATTTTTGCCGTATCTTATGTACGTCAGGTCATGGACAACGATATTCTCATTGAAGTCCACCCTCTCTTTGAAAAGACAGCCAGGAAAAGAGGATTCTATTCTCCGGAACTGATGCAACGCATTGCTGAGCACGGAACGATTCGCGATATGGAAGGAATCCCTCCGGATATCCGGAAGATATTCATTAC
>JBDKVD010000028.1:0-18300 GCA_039679325.1 Smithella sp. | reverse complement strand
TCATTCTCTGCCTGCTTGCGCTCGGTGATGTCCTCAATTACGCCGATCAACCCGGCAATCCGGCCATCCGTGTCAGTACATGTTGTCTTGTGGAAAATGACGTTATGTTCCCTGGAGGTCTTGTCCAGAACTCTTGATTCATAGGTCTGAATACCGGGATTCTGTAAAAGTTCCAAATCTTGCGCGTGATATATATCGGCTAATTCTTTAGGTGAGATATCATAAACAGTTTTACCAATAAATTGGTCCCGACCAATGTTAAGAAAACGTTCGTAGGCTTCATTGCACCCCGTGTATATTAACTGTTTATCCTTGTGGAAAACGGGGAGGGGGATTATATCGAGAAGCATCTGATCGAATTGTAACTGGCACTTTAATTTCTCTTCCGTCCACTTGTGCTCGGTTTCTGATTTTTGAAGCTCAGCAACCTGCAGGCGCATTTTTCCCAGTTCACTGATGAGCTGCTCTTTCGTCTTGTCTTTATCTTTCCTCATTTGACAACCTTCTTGTCTAATTTAAAATGAAATCTGCTAAATAAATCATAATGATATTGGCATTTCCCTCTTTCCCCATTACTAAGGGTTTCGTAGCGCAAGCTCTGACTCTCGCATGCTGAGCCTACCGAACGCGGTCGGTTTCCGAAAACCGGCGGACAGGAACAGCCTTTTGCTTCAGGCTTATATCCGGAATCCGCGGATAGGTTTCTCAATAGCCGATGCCCGGCGTCATAATCATGTCCAGAAAAGAATATCCGCCTTATTTCCCTTCAGGTATTCAACGCCTTCTTTACCATTAGTAATGGAGTGAAGTCCATACCCTAAAGCTTGAGAGTATTTGGGGGGCAACGTCAGGCTGTCCGGCAAGGTCATCAACTATCAAGCTGATGGCATTTTTGAGGTTAAACGTCATTGCCGCTCGGCTTTCAAACTCATCCACATTGCTGCGACTATTGTTATCAAATTGGAGATAGTTCCCAAAAGACGTCGTTGTTCCGGAAAAAGATCTTTAGAATTATATAATATTCCTATTACCCCGATAATTCCCTCGAGAGATTTCATAGGAATAAAATAGAATTGAGTATCTGAATATGTATATGTCCCTGCACCTGAGACCTCTCCATTATCAAGTGTCCAGGTCGCAGCAGCTTTATCTTCTTCGGTAATTGCCAGATCAACGCTGCTTTTTGCCCAAACCTTAAGACTGCCGTCGTCTTCCCGAAAAAAAACGAGAGCCGGCACATCCAAAATCATTTTTGCATATCTTAGGGTAAGTTGTCCCAGTTGACTGAATACGGCTGTGCGCAGCGAAAAAGAGATATTATTAATGGAATAAGTTTGCTCTATAGGGGTAAGCAGCAGTAAATCTCTGCTCATGTCTTCAAGGAGGGACACGCGATCCAGCCTGCCTTTCAGGAATATATTCTGACGGTGAACGACGTTGATAAGATAAGTGATAAGAACGGCAACAATGAAATAAACGGTTACATTATAGACATCCTGTGGATTGGAAATGTGAAGAGAATAATATGGTTTCACGAACATGAAATTAAAAATCAGGAAACCGGCGGTAAAAGATAATACCGAAGCCCATGTTCCAAAATTAATCGCGCCTGCGATTGCCGGAACGAGATAAACGAAGACCAAAGAAGACGGTTGAATGAAGTTTTCCAGAAATATATTGAGAATGGTGGTTAACATCAACATCGCAAGAATAATAACGAACTGCATTATTTTTTCTTTGCGAATGCCTTTGCCTATATTGAAAAACGCCTCTGAATCCTGGCTTTGCTCAGTTTTTGGCATAATCATTTACCCCTCTCACTTTTGAAAGATATGTGACCCTGAAGCCCCCAAACACCTGTGCCGCTTATCAAGTTATAATTCTGCAATTTCAATCATTACCCGGTTAATTAGCATAAAATTAATATTTTGTAAAAAGGAACACCATTTACGATCTTCTTGACATCCGGGGAAGCTGATCCTATGCTTTCTTTATAAAATGGAAGTACTTGTATAATAATCCGGCAGGAAGCGGTTATGTTTATAGCACAACCTATATTTGGTATTGTTGTTCTCATCTTTTTTGCGTGGCTTATCAGCGAGAATCGAAGAAGTGTAAAACCGGTCGAGGTTGTCCTTAATCTTGCGGTGACGGTCGTGCTGGCGCTAGTCATGCTCCGGATTCCCTTGTTTCGCCATATCTTTGGTATTCTCAATACGGGCGTGGGGTTGCTGGAAGAATCAACACGGGCGGGAACAACTTTTGTCTTCGGCTATCTGGGTGGCGGCGATCTGCCTTTTAATGAGAAAACACCGGGATCGAGCTATATTTTCGGCCTGCAATCACTGCCTATCGTCCTTGTAATCAGCGCCCTTTCATCTCTGCTTTTTTACTGGCGCATCCTGCCGGTTATTGTCCGGGCTTTTTCGTGGTTTTTTCAAAAGACTCTCAGAGTTGGCGGCGCGGTGGGGCTTAGTGCGGCGGCAAATATTTTTCTCGGTATGGTTGAAGCGCCCCTGTTTATCAGACCCTATTTGAAGGAGATGACCAGAAGTGAACTTTTTGTCACCATGAGTTGCGGCATGGCCGGTATAGCCGGAACGGTGATGGTTCTTTACGCATCGGTGTTGAAGGCGGCAATTCCGGATGCCATGGGCCATATTCTTGTTGTTTCCATCATCAGCATCCCCGCCGCTATAATGATTGCAAAAGTGATGGTACCGGAAACGGGAAAGATGACTAACGGAACGATTACCCCTCCTCAGCCGGCAACCAGTTCCATGGACGCTGTCACGACAGGCACTGCGCAAGGTATTTACCTGCTCATTAACATTATCGCCATGCTGGTGGTGCTTGTGGCCCTGGTGGCTCTGGCCAACGCTCTGTTGGGTCTGCTGCCGAACCTTGGGGGCAAACCGGTCAGCCTTCAGGGGCTTCTCGGCTACATTATGGCTCCCGTAGTATGGCTTATCGGCATCCCCTGGAATGAAACTCAAACGGCGGGTTCCCTCATGGGCACCAAAACCGTCCTCAATGAAATGATCGCCTACCTTGATATGGCCAAAATGCCTCCCGAAGCATTGAGTCCGCGGAGCAGGCTCATTATGATGTACGCCCTGTGCGGATTTGCCAACTTCGGCAGCCTGGGAATCATGATCGGCGGCATGGGCAGTATGGCGCCTGAACGCCGCGGCGAGATCATTTCCCTGGGCATCAAGTCGATCATTTCCGGTACACTTGCCACACTGATCACCGGGGCAATCGTCGCCATAATCTCCTGATTGCCGACAGGGGGAAATGGTATTATTTTACCACCAGTAAGGATGGCGATACCAAGGATAGGGGCGCCATGGATAAAAGAATGGATCATGGTACCAGGGATCATTGTAATATGGCAGATTTTCCCTCTTTTCCCAGAGCCGAAGTTCCTTTGATTCGATAACCGGATACATATAGCGAAGATCACCAATAGGCAGTTCTTCTTTGCCGGCAATAGTTCCGGCAACCGTTATTTCACGATCCTTGCTGTAAATGGACGGGTCGAGAAACCCTCGGTACCGAATGAGGAAACGGCCTGCCGACTTGTCCAGTTCCTTGGGACGTTTCTGAAAATCAAGCTCCGCCTGTCTGACAATTATCTGAGTATTGTCGGATCTCGTGTTGGTCTCAATAATAACACCACCCCAGATAACGGCTTCTCCTCGAAAGCTTTCCGGTGCTTTAAGAACCTCGCTGAAGGCGATCTCCTTTTTAACCTCCTGCATGACCTGCGGTGAAAAAGGCGCACAGGAGACGATCAATAGTAAAAGGATCGGAACAAAAAGTCGAGTTTTCATTTAAAACCCCACACCAACACCCGCACCGCCACCACTGCCGTGACTTCCTCCGCCGACACCAACACCGATGCCGAATCGCGGGGAACTGTAAGCGTCTTCGGGTCGCCAGAGATAGTGTTCTTTGGCCGTAAGCACAGGGTACGTATAATTGACCTCTTTGAGCGGACGGACAACTTTGCCGTCAACCTGTCCCACTACCGTCAATTTTCTGCCGCTTGCATAGATAGCGGGATCGAGGAAATTCGGAAAGCGAACGAGAAATCGGCCTGACGATTGGTCTGTATCCGATGGTCTTTGCCGGTAGTCAAGGGGCTTTTCCAGAATCTCGATCCATGTTTCGTCGGCCTTGACAGTTGTTGCAATGATCTGCCCGCCGAGCAATACGACTTTGCCTTTAAATGCATCGGGATTCTGACGAAGAGAAATAAAGGAGATGTTTTTATCTACGGTGCTCATGGTTTTCTGCGAGATGACGGGAGCGCAGGCTGACATCAACACCAACAAACACGCGATGGGAACGATCCTCTTGATCATTATCGACCTCGCTTTCCAAACGGGATTTCCCGTTTTTTTTCATTGATGAGAGTAACCTTTTTGAGAAGCGGTTCCATTATAAGAAAAAATATACTCTACGTCAATGAGAAACAGGTTGAACACAGCAGAGCCGGAATGATCCCCGGCAGGGATATACCTTTTTAAAATTTGGTATGAGAAATGCTAATTTCTTGACTATACATAAAAAGGATCACCGTACAGGCAATAATTTTCTTATTAATGCAGAGCGCAGGAAAATAATACCAATGTCTGGAAAATTTGTCCGCGGCGTTACCAATCGACATTAGAGCCTTAATCAACTGGGAAGCACATTAATTAACTTATAAGAAACTTTGAGGTAACTGAAATGAAAGGCAGGAAAGCATCAGTAAAATTACTTACGGATCATTTTGAGGAAGCAAGAAAATCATTCGTCGTTCGGATGAAATCAGAAGACGAGGAAATGATAAATCTAAAAATAAAAATAGCAACTTATGTGATCTATGAATTATCCCACTCCACGCCATCCTGGTTTAAAAGCTATTTTTTATCAAATATCTCTAAAAATTCTGAGAAGATGAATATATTCAAAAGTAAAAAAATCTTAAAAGTGGAAAATGAATTTTTTAACACTATTGGAGATTATTTGATAAATATGGAATCAGAAATAGAGTATGTAAAAAAAATACTGGCTCCATTAACGCAGGAGTGGGACAAAAAGGATTTTTGGAAACCGATTGTTACCGATGCTTTTTTTCTGGTTGATATTTACTTCGCTTCATCTTTGGAATTGAGTAAAAATAACATTAATAGAACCGGGGCAGAACAACTGGAAAAAAATACAAACACACCCGGCTTGTTTCCAATGTTAAGTGAAAACTCCGCATTACTTTGAATATTTTCGATGAGCTGCTGTATGATGGGAAAAAAAACAGTTTACCCCTTCCGGGGGCAAACTGTTTTTTTACAGGGCATCTTTAAGCGTAACAACCATTCGGAATAATTATCTTCCTGCCTTTGGAGGAAGATAATTTACAGCTTACATTGTCTCATATTTGTCAGTTGAACGTAATGCTCCCTCTCTTTATCGATGAGATTGTCAATAGCCTCATGCTGTTCCTTTGGTACCAGACGTTTGATGCTTTCATAAAAGGTGATGGAATCGAGTTCTCGTCTTGATGCCAAAGCGAGGGCTGAACAGGCATCCTTAACTTCTGCCAAATCTTTGTTGACGGCCTCCTGGGTAAAGACGATGTTGTTGTCTATGTAATTCCTGAGGTATTGCGCATATTCGCCGACATAAGTTTCTTCCGGTATGGATTTCTCGATATCGGCAAAGATGTTATCCAGAGTCTTTTCATATTTATCTTCTTCTGCAGCAAGTTCGGCGAACAGGTCCTTTGCTTCCTGATCCTTTACAAGCTGGATCGCGTAGCGGTAGAAATTCGCTCCGTTCTCGTGTATACGTTCGGCGAACTCTATTACTTCACTGGCGGTAAATAAGTACATAGCAATCCTCCTTATATCCGTTTCATTATCTAAATCTTATTATAACGAACCCTTTCCGATAAATAAACACATATTTACAGTAAATTTAAACAATTCTAAATTAAACACAATAGTCTTTTGTGTCAATGTAATGCTTACCGCCGTTGATTAATTCCATTTCTAAATCAATGATGATACCGCGGCGGCTAGGAGGAGGTGACGAGGCGTGGTTCGACAAGCTCACCATGATTGATTATCCTATTTAAGCCTGTCCTGAGCCTGCCGAAGGGCCAACAAAGGTAGCGCTTGATTTAGAAATGGAATAACGTCATCTTCAAATCATCTGCTGAACATAAAAAAGGCAGCCACATATGAAATATGGCTGCCCCCTGGAAACATGTATTAATGATATGCTTACTTTATAAGCATAACGGGACCTTTGGCTTCTCTTAAAACTCTCTCGGAAACGCTGCCCAGGCGGGTAAGCAAACCCTTCTTACCATGCGAAGCTATGACGATCAGGTCGATTCCTTTATCTCCCTGCTCCTTTACAATAACTTCAGCTGCATCTCCTTTCTTGATATCAAAAACAATTTCTATGTCTTTCGACGCACCTATTGCCGCCACTTCTTTCTGCAGTTTTTCTTCCGCGAATTTTTTACTCTGTTCTTCAAGCTGCGCAACTAATGAACTGTCGATGCAATAGTCCACTGTGCATTGGGCTATTTCATCAATGACATGAAGGAGATAAATTTTCGCCTTGTTCTGTACCGCGATATCCACTGCTTCCTTCAACGCTTTGTCCGAGTAAACCGAAAAATCCGTGGGAACGAGAATACTTTTTGGTGCAAACATTTTGAAGCCCTCCTTTCATTTTAGCTGTTTAAGAATTGATGTGATCCCATACAATTGTTGATGTAATCCCTCACGGAATATCATCCACCCAAATTCCATGGCTCCCACTCTACCGACATCTTTTAAAAATTTATAAAGCCCATTTTTTAAAGAATGCTTTTATTCTCTCACATTAGGGGACTCTTCTTCAATGTCTTTTTTCATTTTCTTATATTCTTCCGTTGTTATTTCTCCTTTTGCATAACGTCTCTTCAGGCGGTTCTCTGTATCTTCCTGCCAGCTGACTATATAATCGAGAGAATTAATTCTAGGGACATTTTCTTTAATTATCCATTGGCCGTTGATTTCCAGTTCGCGCAGTGTGAATTCGAAATGATTCATGGCGATACCCATGTCAATATCCTGAATGGGAACGCCCCGTAATTTGTAACCAAATGTTCGCTGCAGGTAAAAATGAAAAGCATTCCCGGCCGTGTCCAGCAAAATGCGCCAGGGCTGTTTGTTGCAGGCTGACGGCGCAAGGCGAACATTTTCCAGGGCTTCGGAATATTTTCCGGCCTGCTGTGGGGTTAAAGGTGTGGAAAAATTTCCTATAAAGAAAATCAGCGGCCAGGGTTTTCGGCGATCAGATTTGGCGGTCAAACGGAATATTTTTTCGGTTAAAGATTTCCTCTGAGCCGGATAACCGATGGGGCTGACAGCCGGGAGGAGTTCATTTTTCTGCAGGTTGACTGCCCCGGCAAAACCGCCGGCACTGAAAGTCCCCGCCAGCCAGCAGGTTCCCAGCCCGAGTGCAGTCGCCTTTAATATTAAACATTCCATGCAGTAGCCGTAATCTTCAACGGCTTTGTTGCCTTTTTTTACTTTTCCGGCCAGGAAAAGCCGGGCGTTTTTAATCACGCCGTAGGTGCCCAGATTTTTCCATTTTGCAGGATCGGACATATCTAAATTGATTATCTGAAATTTGGGTTTGTTGCCGAATGGCCCTGTGTGCTCTGCCGCCACAAGTCTTTCCAACTCGTTCCGGAGATTTTCTTCCACCGGTGTGTCCGCATAAGTCCGGCAGGAAACACGCTTTTGAATTATTCGGGATATCTCCGGCATAAACACTCCTGAAAAAATGTTGTTGGCAAAAATACCGGGTAAATGTACTATAAGTAGCCTGAAAAGAAAAACATTTTTACCGGAATCGGTTTTGGTTAATGATGCCGTTTCGGTTTCAAAGGATCGTAAAAAGTGCCGCCGAAAAGCCGCTCTGCGAACGTGTAATGAAAAGAGGAGTTATATATGAAACTGGCAAATGTTGAGGAAATGCGTCTGATGGATCATCGGGCCATGGAAGAGTTGGGGATCATTGAGGAAATACTGATGGAAAATGCCGCGCTTGCTGCGATCCATTTATTGCAGAAAGAAATCGGCATTCGGGACAAAAATTTTGTCATCTTTTGCGGTTCCGGCAACAATGGCGGCGACGGCCTCGCTGTTGCCCGGTTGATTCATTCCAACGGCGGTTCGGCTAAGGTATATCTTATCGGTGACCGTAAAAAGTATCGTGGTGCGGCCAAGACAAATCTTGATATTATCTCCAAATTGCCCGTTGATGTCATCACCCTTGATGCGGCGGCGGAAGCGCGCAGGAATGTGACGCACTGCGACATGGTGATCGATGCAATATTCGGCACCGGGCTTGATCGTGAGGTAAAGGGGCTTGCTGCCGAAGTTATTGACCTCATCAATAAAAGCACACCAAAAGTATTATCCCTGGATATTCCTTCCGGGATTAACGGCAATACCGGCGAAGTTATGGGTGTAGCGGTCAAGGCTGATTACACGGTAACTTTCGGCCTGCCGAAAATCGGCAATTTGCTTTATCCCGGTTATGAACTTTGCGGGAAAATTTTTGTTACCCATATTTCTTTTCCTCCCTCCCTTTACGGCGCCAAAGAATTGAAGGTGGAAACAAACAGCCATATTTTGCTGCCGCCGCGGCCGGCGGAAGCCCATAAAGGTTCAATGGGTGATATTCTTTTCATTGCAGGCGCCGCCAATTATTATGGCGCTCCTTATTATGCGGCCATGTCCTGTTTAAAGTCCGGCGGCGGCTATGCCAGACTTGCCGCTCCGCAATCAATCGTGGGCAAACTGGCTGCAAAGGGGAAAGAGATTGTTTATTTGCCGCAGAAAGAAACAGCCGCCGGAAGCATTGCCCTGGATAACAAGCAGCAATTACTGGACGCCGCCGGCAAAGTTGATATGGTCGTAATCGGGCCCGGTTTGTCGCTGAACAATGAGACAGTGAAACTGGTGCGGGAGCTTTGTGCTTCCATAGAAATTCCCATTTTAGTCGACGGCGACGGTCTTACGGCAATTGCCGAGAATAATTCCATCCTGGCGGATCGCAAGGCGCCGACAATTCTGACGCCTCATATGGGCGAAATGGCCAGGCTTACCAAAAAACCGGTGTCGGAAATCAATTCCCGCAAAATTACTGTTTTACAGGAAGCTGCAAAAAAGTTTAATTCCGTCATTGTGTTAAAAGGCGCTCATTCTTTGATCGGCCAGCCGAACGGCAGTGTCTATATAAATTTGAGCGGTAACCCCGGCATGGCCACCGCGGGTTCCGGCGATGTGCTGACCGGCTGCATTGCCGCAATGTTCGGTATGGGGCTGGAGCCGGAAGAGGCGACGCGCAAGGGAGTTTTCCTGCATGGCTACGCCGGTGACCTGGCCGCCGCAACAAAAGGAGTCGACGGCATCACGGCAAGTGATATTCTGGACTTTCTGCCCCTGGCTTTGAAAAATGACCGCGCCGGTAATATTGAGGCGCGCTATGTTGCGCCTCCACTGATTTAAAACCGGTTTGACTTTAACCAAGCAGAAACAAGGATATGATAAAAAGGATAATGTACTGAAAGAAGTTGATTATTGGATTGAGAGCGCCGATGTAGAGCAGACCAATAATGATAAAGAAACCGAATGGTTCAATTTGCAGAAGAAATCTGCTGACGGATTCTGATGTAAAGCCCATTAAAATTTTCGAACCGTCGAGCGGCGGTATCGGTATCAGATTAAATGCTGCCAGCATGATGTTGATCCGGGCAAAGATGTACAAAATTTGTTCCATCATGCTGGATTGTTCCGGCTCGATGATCTTATAGAGGAGAAGGGCGATAAAAGCACAGATAATGTTGGTGACGATGCCCGCCGAGGAAACGATAATCAGCCCCTTACGGCGGTTGGGAATATTTTCCAGATTAACGGGAACAGGCTTAGCCCAGCCGAAACCAAAAACCAGAAGCATCAGGCTGCCAATAGGATCAAGATGCTTGATCGGGTTGAGAGTCAGGCGTCCCATCCACTTGGCTGTCTGATCACCCATCTTGTATGCCACCCAGCCGTGAGCCAGTTCGTGAAAAATCACGGAATACAACAGAAGCACCGTCAATATTAGAAACGATACCGGATCCTTGAGTAATAAGTTAATCAGTCCCATATAAAATTACCTTTAATGTTCATGCTCATGCTTTATTTCTTTTTGCTCGAAAAGGCCGCATTCGATATCGGAATTAATGAAAACATCAACAGAAGGCATACGGGCTGACTTAAAACCGATAATGCGGCATCCATAAGGGTATCGCTGTTCATAGGTAATATAGAAATGCTTACAGAAAAAACAGTTAATGTGCTGCATTCCATCTTTATTTTTATCAATGATATCGTTCGCCATAATCCTCCGCTAATCTAGTCCTCAAAAATATGCTCTAAAACCAGTTGAGCTTCCAAGCTCTTATTGGCTTCGTCGATCTTTTCCGCCGCCGAATAAACCGCCGTGGCCGCTGATTTTGACGCCCGGGGAAAATATTCGCTCAATGTTTCTTTTAGCTTCTGCGGCGTTGCCGATAATATTTCGTCCCGGAATTCCTGACGCATTTTGTCGGTAATTCCCGCTATGCTGCGCATCAGGGCGGCATGGCCGCGGCTGGCGGGATCCATGGGGCGATCAAGCATGCCGATCGTGCTGATGACGGCCTTTTCCATGTCTTCTGCGGAAATTTCATTGTTGGCAAAGAAGGCCTCCGCATCCTGGAATACTTTAAAAGTTTGCGCCAGGTGCGGATCGCGATAGGAAAGAAAAGAAAAGAGGCCGAGCGACGGTTCATAAGAAGACATGCCGCCGTAAGCCCCACCCTGTACCCGGATGTGCTTGTAGAGGTAACTGTTGGACAATTCCCTTGCCGCCACCATCAGCATTGCCGCAGCGGGGTCAACGTATGCGGGCGCTTTCAGTACGCGGGCAACATACGATACTTGTGTCGGCACGGCTATTCCCGCCCGAACCAAAGGCAGCAAAGGCAGGGGCTGCTTTTGTTTGTTCGCCGCCGCCGGTAGTTTATTCAAGAGTCCGCCGATATTATCCGCAACCAGTTTCAGGCCTGCGGTTTCGGACGTTATATTGATGGCCAGGTTATCCCGGCTGAAAATCATAGCTTTTAATTGCGCCAGTTTTTCGGCCAGTTCCTGTTTGGTCGAGGAGAAGTTACGGGCTTTCTGCTGGATAAAGCGCAATTGCGTGCGGCCATGCCATTGCTCGTCGCGATAAGCCGGTAATGAGAGCGCCGCTCCGGCTGCCCGGCGGGCAAAAATGTGACCCGAAGGCACGATTGCCGATTGCAGATTATTTTTTCGCTCTGTAATTAAGTCGTACATCCTCTCTTCATTTTCCAAATCGCCGGCACAGATAATGTCACTGACAATATTCAGTGCATCCGGCAGATTGCGATAAAGGGCGGCACCGGAAAAAATCATCTTTTGCCAGCAGGAGCCGGCGTCGGCAGAAAGACCGGAAGAGAGATCATAACCTAATCCACCCATTTTCAGGGCGATGCGTTTGGCCATTTCATCGTAGGAATAACCGGCGGCGCCCATGCCGGAAAGGACTTTGCCCAAAAATGGGAGATACTGCTGGAGATCTTCGGGGACATGGGAAATATCAAAAACCAGATCGAAATAAACAATACCGTTGGTAAAAATATCGTGCTCGAGTGTCGGTACTTCCCCGATGGCTTTATTTTGCGACGGAATTATTTCCACGGTGCGGGGAATGTCGAAAATGTTCAATTTAGGAATGGCGGCCGCAGCTTCCGGGGAATCAGGCTCCGCCTGGAATTTTTTTAATTCCTTTGCCTGCTCGTTGATTGCGGTCAGTTGGGCCTCAGTAAATGATGCTTTAAGTTTGTCCATCTTTTCCCGGTATGCTTTTTCCTTCTTTTCTCCGAACTCAGGATCAGGCTCCATAATTGCCAGAATTCTGTGCTGATTATCCAACAGCCAATGTTTGGTCATTTTCTGAAATAATTGCGGATCGGCCGCCCATAGCTCGCGAATTTTTTCTATAATTGCCGGAAAATCCAAACCTATCAAGGGGTCGCCGTCGTAAAGCCAGGATTGAAACACACTGCCCATTAAAGCGATACCATAAGGGTATGAACCCCGGACGATTTCTTTGCCGTGAAACTCGATTTGATGAAGGATTCCTTCGATTAAATCAGTGTCATATCCGGCAGAAACTATGTTTTCCAGAGTGGCAAGAATCAGTTGTTCAATCTTCGGAGCATCGGCGCCGGCAACGTTTCTCAGGCCGACCGCAAACAGCAGTTGCTTCAAATCACCTTCAATTCCGCTGACCGGCGTCAAATCCTCGCCGAGTCCTGAATCGATAAGGGCTTTGCGCAGAGGACTGGCCGGGTTGCTTACCAGAAGCCCTGAAATGATTTCCAGGATAAGTGAATTTTCGTAATCCGTGTTTTCCGACAGCATCCAGGCCAGATTCACCGACGCTTTCCGCGTAAGAGATTCATTTTTTTCCACCGGATATGTGCTGCGGATAATACGCGGACTGGTCAGACGCTCCTGGCTTAAAATTTCCGAATCTACTTCTACGCGTTCGAATCCGTCCAATATTTCTTTCAGAAATTCAAGGTGTTCGGCAGTCGGAATGTCTCCATAAATAAAAAAGCGGGCATTGGAAGGCGAATAATAAGTTCGATGGAACTTGCAGAATTCTTCATACGTGAGAGTCGGGATGACATCAGGATCTCCACCGGAATCAAAAGCATAAACGCTCCCCGGGTATAAGCTCTCCTGTATCGCCTTATACATCAGCGAATCAGGCGAAGAATACGCCCCCTTCATTTCATTGTACACTATGCCGGAGATTGTAAGATCGCTTGTTAAATCTTCCGGTACGGTAAATTCCAGATGATGGCCTTCCTGAAAAAATGTCTCTTTCAGCAGGCGCGGATGCAGCACCAGATCGGTATAAACACGGGCAAGATTAAAGAAATCACTTTTTATCTGGCTGGCCACGGGATAAATGGTTTTATCGGGATAGGTGAAGGCATTGATGAATGTTTGGAGAGTGGAACGCATCAATTCTTTGAAAACATCCTTGAGCGGATATTTTTCAGAGCCGGCCAGCACGGAGTGCTCTAAAATATGGGGCAGTCCTGTGGAATCTGCAGGTGGTGTGCGAAAGCCGATTGCATACAGATTTTCACGATCATCGCTGTGCAGATGTAAAACCTTGGCCCCGGTTTTTTCATGTTCAATTTCATAGGCCGTAATTCTTACCCCCGGCAATGTTTCCACTCGTAGTACTTTAAAACCATGCAACATTTCACCGGCCTGCAAAGTCGGCGGGGGACATTTTAATTGATCGGACATCTTTTTTTCTCTCCTCACACTATTAATTCTGTTATCTCATACACGGCAAAAACAAGTTCCCGTCAGATTTTTTTGAAACGTTGAACCTGTTGCCGGTAAAGATTAATCTCTTCAGGGTTGACTTTTTCCATAATGCACTCTTCAACCAGATAACTTGCAACTTTATCATCG
Source organism: Smithella sp. (assembly GCA_039679325.1). Classification (GTDB taxonomy): domain Bacteria; phylum Desulfobacterota; class Syntrophia; order Syntrophales; family Smithellaceae; genus MVRV01. The sequence continues at coordinate 4,693 of JBDKVD010000028.1, read as the reverse complement.
AATTGAATTCGGGCACTGGCATGCCCCGTCAATCCCTCTCCTATTTTGTCCTTCACATATAAGAGAGTTCGTCCTCCCTCCTCCAGTTTCAAAGAGACAATACCTTTTTTCGGTGGAGGAAGACCCATTTTGGCAGCACGCTCTTCAAAATCCTGTCGGTCAATTTCCGTCTTGACCCCGTCCGCCAGAAATAAAATTACATTTAAGGGGATCATGGTCACAACACTGGCTACCGTTCCTGCCGCACCTACGGCAAAGAGGGAGTAATCAGTGAATTTTCTGGAGCGCATCTCCTGAGGAGTTAACTTCCGGAATTTCAAAATAATGCGGCAGCCGTAGAAGTCCTTAAAACAGTCCTGCAACTGATAGTGTTTTAAAGCGCGTAAAATAAATTCGGCGACATGACCAAGATAAAGTTTTTCATCAGCCGGCAAACTTACCGTTTCCGGGTTGACATCCCGCGATAACTTCAGACAGCTGAAAAGTGTATCCTGCGTTTCGGGATTATTCGCACAGCCAGGCAATAAAATCACATTGATGCTGCCTTGTATTGCTTTTGCTTTTTCCAGTTGAGCTTCAGCATCAACCTCTTGACTTACATAACTTCGGCCAATTGCATTGCACCCCGACAGATTAATAACAAGGATAATATGGCAGAGCAACAAAAAACAGAATTTTATTAATAATTTGCAATGCAAACTAATTGATCTCAATTTTGTCATTGACTTCGAACAGTGACTTATCAAAACATTACGATTCAGACGACGTTAACGTTATCAAATAACGTATCCGTTGTTTCCTTGACGGGTACAAAATAAAGATTTCAGGAGCCTAGTCGCTGAAATATATATCGCCGATCATGCTTTCGGCCGGACTTTTTGTCCGTTGCGAGTTAATGTATATTTGTAATCCTGTTGTTGTCCCCTGCGGTTCGCCGCCGTTAACATCGGCAAAAAGTCTTTTATAGTCTTGATAAATATTGCGTTTTTCCGTATACCACTTGCCGACATTATCCGTTTTATTTCTTAAAACTATATACCTGAGTTTTCCGCCCCCGATTTGCGGGCTTCTTCCACTCCAGCCCTTGGGAGCGTCGTTGTCCCAGATATAGCCGATTACGGGGGTATTCAGTCCCATCGGGCCCGACTCTTTAAAGGCAACATAAACCTGTACGGCCTGGTCGTCTGTAGCAGATTTTCGCACATCTCCACCCTTGGGTAATTTAGTAACCATCCAACGCCAGCTGAGTATGGGGAATTTTTTGACATCAACTTTGGCTTCTTTGCGTATGCCGAAAGAAGAGTCTCCCCTGGAAATTAAACGCAGATAAAAAGCATTCCCGTTTTTTTCCAGATTCATCAGGGGACGTCCGGTTTTTTTCTCCAGTTTCCAGCCCTGCGGAATTCCACCGGGCAATGTCTGTGAATTAAATTTCGCCACGGGAATAATTCCGGGATTGGCAAAACAATCGTTAGTCCAAACGCAAGACACGAATATAAGTAAAAAAAGAACAACGACGCTGCTTTTCATTACCCTGCCTCACTGTTCATTTTTTTTGCGCGAATGGCCATGATTTCCGTACGGGTTAAAATGGACTGGATATTTTCAACATGTTTTTGAATGTTTTCCCGGCCGCCTTCTTCCCGGTCAATCAGGGTAATGACGCGATCGACAACTAAACCGGCCTTGCGGGCCTGTTCGATGGCGGTAATAGTCGAGCCTCCGGTCGTAATCACGTCATCAATAATGAGAACTCGGTCGCCTGCTTTAACACTGCCTTCGATGGCGCTTTTAGTTCCATGATCCTTCACGTCCTTCCGGACAATAAAAGATTTAATTGGTTTTCCCTTCTGATAGGATATAACGGAGAGTGAATTGGCAATGGGATCAGCGCCCAGTGTCAGCCCGCCGGCTGCAGTTATACTGCTGTCCTTAACCATATCGAAAATAATCGAGCCGATCAGATTCATTCCTTCCGGATCAAGAGTTGTGGGCTTGCAGTTGAAATAATAATTGCTTTGCCGTCCCGAAGCCAGCGTGAAAGGTGGATTTTCGCTATACTTGAAAGACCTCTCCAATATTATTTCTCCGAGTCTTTCTTTCATTTCGTCAATAGTCATTGTGTTAATTCCTCCAACATCGTAAAACTTAAATTCATTATCATCAATTATTATCTTTTTATCAATTTTTCTATAACTTTTACAGCTTCCACGCCGTCTTTGGCGAAAGCCGCACCAATGGATTCGGCGTAAGCTTCGGTAACGACGGCGCCGCCAAGAATAAAAGGTGTTTTTATTCCCCGGGTTCTTGCCGTGTCAACAACTTCTTTCATCTTAACCATTGTTGTTGTCATCAACGCCGAAAGGCCGATGACATCCGGACTCTCTTTCTCTGCAGCACTGATGATTTCATCGGCAGGTACATCCTTACCCAGGTCAATAACATTGTAACCGTAATTGCGCAAAAGCAGGGCGACAATGTTTTTGCCGATATCGTGAATGTCGCCTTTAACCGTGGCCATTAATATTTTACCTTTGTCGCCGCCTGCGGCGTCTTTCTTTAAATGCGGCTCCAGATAATCCAGTGCCTTCTTCATCGTTTCCGCCGAGGCCATGAGTTGCGGCAGAAAATAAATTTTCTTTTCATATAAATTACCGACCCGGACAATTGCCGGAATCATAACCTTGTCCACAAGTTCAGAGGCGGCAATTCCGGCAGTCAGCACCGCTTCGATCAGGGATGTGATATTCTCCCGGTTGCCTTCCATGACGGCGGCAGTTACTTTTTCCTGCGGCGAAAGTATTGCACTTTCTGCTGCTGCGGACGGCACATTCTGCTGGTCGGAAAAATGCTCGATAAATTTCAGGGTGCCTTTTTCCTTTGCCGTAAGCGCATCCCCGGCCTTTTTGATATTCATGAACTCGGTGCTTTCCGGATTGGCGATGGCCGCCGTCAGTCCGTTTAATTGCGCCATCGCCAAAAAGGCGGCGTTGAGCCAGGTGCGTCCCGGCATACCAAACGACACATTGGATAAACCGAAAATTGTTCTGCTGTGGAAGGTTTCCGTACACCAGCGCAGCGTTCTTAAAGTCTCTTGCGCCGCCTGTGGATCGGATGCCACCGCCATAACGAGACAATCGATGAGAAAATCATCTTTTGTAAAGCCAAATTTCCGCGCCTGGCTGTAAATATTTTTAATGACAGCCTGTCGTTTTTCCGCGGTACGCGGGATTTCGCCGTCGACGAGCGGCAGAAGAATAAACATGGCGCCGTATTTTGCCGCCAGCGGCAGCAATTTGGCCATTTTTTCCTTTTCACCGGAAATAGAGTTGATCAGCATTCTGCCGGGATACATTCGCAGCGCCGCTTCAATTGTTTCCACTTTGGACGAATCTACCGCCAGCGGCAGTTTCGTCGCCGTTGTAAGCAGGCCGATTGTTGACCTGATTGTTCCGACTTCGTCAATCCCGGGCTGGCCTACATTTACATCAAGCAAATGCGCTCCCTGTTTTTCCTGGCCTACCGCCATTTGACGGATAATCGACGTTTTGCCTTCCAGCAGTTCCTGCTGCAACGCCTTTTTACCGGTGGGATTAATCCTTTCCCCCACAATATAAAGCGGATTGTTTTCTTCGAAGATTAAATATCCCCGCGATGAACTTAGAGCACCAAGCGACTTGCGCACCGGTGGTTGGGGTTTCTTTGCGGCGACGGTTTTCGCCAGTTTTCCAATATGCAGCGGGGTAGTCCCGCAACAGCCGCCGATCATGTTGGCTCCGGCCTGGACAAGCTTCATCCCCCAGGAGCCGAAATCATCGGCATCCATGTCAAAGACTGTTTGCCCGATCTCCAGGCGGGGCATTCCGGCATTAGGTTTAGCGATGAGCGGTACAGTGGCGTAAGGTTTCATCAGGGAGATAAATTCCAGCATTTTTTCCGGGCCGGTTGAACAGTTGCAGCCGACGGCATCCGCTCCCAGACTCTGCAGGGTAATAAGGGCACTGACCGGATCGGTGCCGTTGAGCGTATGGCCATCTTTTTCATAAGTCATGGACACAATGGTGAAAATATCTTTTGTTTCTTTGACGGCCAGGAGCGCCGCACGGGTTTCCTGAATATCGATCATCGTTTCAATAACAATCAGATCACAACCACCGTCAATCAGACCACGCACCTGTTCCCTGTAGGCGGCTACAGCTTCTTCAAAACCGAGAGAGCCAAAGGGTTCAACGAACAAACCTGTGGGACCGATATCACCGGCAACCATTATTTTTTTACCCACCGCCTGCCTGGCCGATCGGGCCAGATCACGGTTGATTTCATAAACATTATCCCCGGCGCCGTATTGCGCCAACTTAAAGCGGTTTGCTCCAAAGGTGCAAGTATAGACTATTTGCGCTCCGGCTTGTGCATAGGAGGTATGAATCTCCTGAGTAATCCGGGGATTTTCGAGGCACCAGAGCTCGGGACAGACTCCCGTCGGCATGCCTTTTTTCTGCAGCTCGGTGCCGGCAGCACCATCCAGAATAATGATTTCTTGCTTCAGCAAGCTGTGTATTTTACCGCTTTTACTCATAAAAATACTCCGGTTCGATAATTTGTCAGTACTGTTTCTATACCATCTTTGTGCCCGGAAGTGTGATTTTTTTTCAATGATATTAAAGTTAAAAAGGATATTTCCAGGGGTTGCCCC
>JBDKVD010000027.1:0-24363 GCA_039679325.1 Smithella sp. | reverse complement strand
TTAATGAAAGGGAAGGATACAGAAGCTAACGACCTAATTTTAAGTGATGACCGTGGAAAACAGTTGAATACAATTAAAGGTTCATTTTATAAAAGGGGGCGAAAGTAATGACGAAAGCAGAATTGATAGCTTTTATGGCGGATGAAGCGGGTATTTCTAAAGCAGCAGGAGCGATGGCATTAGACGCTTATATTACAGCGGTGATGAAAAATCTTAAAAAGACCGGAAAGTTTGGCCTCGTCGGATTTGGTACGTTTTCTGTAATAAAGAGAAAGGCAAGAGAGGGCAGAAATCCCCAGACTGGTAAGACAATAAAGATTCCTGCAAAAAAAGTAGTAAAATTCAAGCCTGGCAAGGCTCTGTCCGACAAAGTAAAATAATATTTTATTAACTCATCCTCCAACTAAGGCCTCCGCATTATTAAGTAGACAATCGGAGGCCTTATTGCATTTCTAAATCAAGCGCTCCCTTTGTTGGTCCTTCGGCAGGCTCAGGGCAGGCTTAAAGCTGATAGTCAGTCATGGTGAGCTTGTCGAACCACGCCTCGTCGCCTTTGTCCCCCGCTGGCGGGGGTAGGGGGTGGTTGCCGCCGCGATATCATCATTGATTTAGAAATGGAATTATTGCATTTGAGTTGTTTCCTATAATAACTTTAAGGAGTTTTTGTTTTGATGCTAAAAAGAATTCTCAGCGGAATGCGTCCTACGGGTAAGTTGCATCTGGGCAATTTGCACGGGGCCTTAGGAAATTGGGTGGAATTGCAGAACAGCGGCAAATATGATTGCTTCTATTTTGTTGCTGATTGGCATGCATTGACCAGTGACTACAGCACAACGGAAAATATCAAAGATAATACAATCAACATGGTTATTGACTGGCTTTCCGTCGGTCTTGATCCGCACAAAAGCACTCTCTTTGTACAATCCGCCATTAAAGAACATGCGGAACTTTTCGTTTTGCTGTCGATGATAACTCCCTTGCCCTGGCTGGAGCGTAATCCCACCTACAAGGAAATGAAAGCAGAGCTGTCCGGCAAGGATTTATCTACATTTGGTTTTTTAGGTTACCCGGTGCTCCAGGCTGCCGATATTATTATGTACAAGGCTTATGGTGTACCCGTGGGAGTTGATCAGCTGCCTCATGTGGAACTAACCCGCGAGATAGCACGCCGTTTTAATTTTCTGTATAAGGAAATATTTCCGATTCCGGAGCCGCTTTTGACCAGTGTGCCTAAATTGCTGGGCATTGATGGAAGAAAAATGAGTAAATCCTATGATAACTCGATTTACATCAGCGATCGCGGCAAGGTTTTACAGACAAAGGTATCATCAATGTTTACCGATCCGCAACGAATGAGAAAAAGTGATCCGGGAGATCCTGAAATATGCAATGTGTTTACTTTTCACGGATTGTATTCTAAGCTGGAAACGGTAAAAGAAATAGATGCCGGCTGCCGTAAGGCGACCATAGGTTGCACGGATTGCAAAAAAATGCTGGCCCGGCGTATTGCCGAAGAGTTGGCGCCGATTCATGAACGAATGGATTACTATACTAATCACATGGATGAAATTACCGGGATCATCGCCGAAGGCAACAAGAAAGCAGCACAGATAGCCGGTCAGACTTTGGAAGAAGTCCGTGCGGCTGTGAAAATCTAAAAATAAAAACAGGGAATATACTTTATCTTGGCTGATGAAACAACAGGCTATGCCATAAAATTGGATATCTTTGAGGGGCCGCTCGACCTGCTTTTGTATCTGATTAAGAAAAATGAAATTGATATTTATAACATCCCTGTAGCGCTGATTACGGAGCAGTATCTTCAATACCTCAAAATAATAAAGTCGCTGAATCTTGATATGGCCGGGGAATACCTGGTCATGGCTTCGACGCTTATTCATATCAAGTCCAAGATGCTCCTGCCTGTTCCGGATGAACCGTCCGAAGAAGAGAAAGAAGAAGATCCGCGGGCCGAACTTGTGCGTCAGCTTTTGGAATATCAGGCTTTTAAAGAGGCTGCGACTGCTCTGGAGGGGCGCCCGCTTTTGGAGCGGGATGTGTTTACGCGCTCGGCGCCGATAGACGACGATATAGAGAAGGCGACTGAGGATGAGGATGAACTTATCGAAGTGAATGTTTTTGAACTCATAGATGCCTTTCATCGTCTCGTTTCCCGGCTCGATAAAAAAGAGTTTCTGAAAATTGATCTGGAAAAGATGTCGCTGGCTGATATAATAAACGACGTCATGGAACGGTTGAACAGTGAAAAAAATCTTACCTTTGAAGAATTGTTGGGGGAAAGGACCGATCGCCGTCGCGTTGTTTATACTTTTCTCGCCATCCTGGAATTGATTAAGATGAAGATGATCAAGGCTTATCAAACATCGGCGTTTGGAGTAATCCGGATATTTCCGGCCGTGGAGTCTTAGAAAACGCCGTCCAGCAGGTGCAATTTTTACGAGGCTGTCATAAATGGAAAATTACAAAGCAATTATCGAAGCGTTGATTTTAACTTCTGAAGCCCCGCTGGCTTTGGAAAAAATCTGTGCGGTTCTGGATGATATCGAAAAGTCGGAAGTTAAAAAAGCAATCGAACAGTTAATTGTTGAGTATAATGAACGTCAAAGCGGAATCTATCCTGCCGAAGTAGCTGGAGGCTTTCAATTTCGCACCCGGCCGGAACTTAGCTCCTGGGTAAAGAAATTAAAAGGGACAAAACCTGCTTCTTTGTCTCCCGCGGCGCTGGAGACGCTGGCTATTGTTGCTTACAGACAGCCTATTGTGAAGGCGGAAATCGAAGACATTCGCGGCGTGGATGTCAGTGCTCCTTTAAAGGGGCTGTTGGAAAAGAAACTGGTTCGTATCGTCGGGCGCAAGGATGTGCCGGGTAAACCCATTATTTACGGTACGACGAAAAAATTTCTGGAAGTCTTCAATCTTAAAGATCTCTCTGAATTACCGACCCTTAGGGAATTGAAGGAATTAAACGAACAAAAAGAAGCGCAGACCGTCGAGGAATTTCCTGATACATGAAAGAACGTTTACAAAAAATTATTGCCGCCGCCGGTGTTGATTCCCGGAGGCATGCGGAAAAGTTGATTACGGCCGGTCGCGTGAGCGTCAATGATGTCGTCGTTAGCGAACTCGGAGCAAAGGCTGATGCCGCCAAAGATGTTATCCGGGTTGACGGTAAAATAATATCAGTCGAAAAAACAATGCTTTATATTGTTTTGCATAAACCTGCGGGGTATGTCACCACTATGTCCGATCCGGAACATCGGCCAACGGTTGTCGATTTGATCAATGGCGTTCCGGAGCGGGTTTATCCTGTCGGCAGGCTGGATTATGATTCCGAAGGGCTGTTGATTTTGACCAATGATGGGAATTTCGCTCAGAAAATGCAGCATCCGCGTTTTCAATCGCCCAAGGTGTACCGTGTTAAAATTCAAGGGCGTCTGAGCAAGGATGAAATAAAGCAGTTGAGCAAAGGAGTTAAACTTCCTGACGGGCTTTTTAAGCCGGAAAATATCCAGATAGAAAAGTTCAATGATAAAAGTTGCTGGTTGCGTTTGACTCTTAGAGAAGGAAAAAACAGGGTAATCCGCAGGGGGTTTGAAGCGGCAGGCCGCAGGGTGGCCCGTTTGGTCCGGGTAGCAATAGGTGATGTTACGCTGGACAATCTAAAACAAGGTGACTGGCGCTATCTGACCCCAAAAGAAATAGCCCGGTTAACGAATAAAATCGTCATTGAGAACAGGTAAAATCTTCTTGACAAGCGGCATAAAATAAATAATAGTTACGGCCATATGAAATAAATAATGCTGTCTTATTATATGATGATTTAACGGTGTAAAAAGCCTTAAGGAGGTTTTATGAACAAATCAGGTTTGATTGAAGCTCTAAGCCAGAAGCTGAACTTAACGGAAAAAAAGGCCATTGATGTAGTTAATCTTGTCTTCAAAGGTTTTACTGATGAACTTAAAAACGGTGGTCGGATTGAAATAAGAGGGTTTGGAAGCTTTGTAGTAAAGAATTATGATGCCTATACCGGAAGAAATCCCAAGACAGGCACAAAAATCAAGGTCGAACCTAAAAAATTGCCATTCTTTAAGGTAGGGAAAGAATTAAAAGACAGAGTAGATAAAAAAGTCTAATACTTATATGTTTTGCAATGTAAAAAAATAAATGGGGGCTTTTGTAAAAAAGCCCCCATTTTAATTTAAATGATTTATTCAGCTTAAATTCGCATTGACGAAATCCCAGTTTATGAGATTTTGTATTACGGCGGTGAGGTAATCAGGCCGGCGGTTTTGATAATCCAAGTAATAAGCATGCTCCCAGACATCAATTGTCAATAACGGTTTTTGGTCATGCGCCAGAGGCGTGTCGGCATTGGCCGTTTTTGTTATTTTTAGATCTTTCCCATCGAGGACCAGCCAGGCCCAGCCGCTTCCGAACTGTGTAGTTCCGGCATTCTTTAATTCTTCGGCAAATTTCTCATAACTTCCCCAGGTCGCATCAATCATTTTGGCAATTTCACCCACAGGTTTTCCGCCTCCTCCCGCTTTCAGACAGTGCCAGTAGAAAGCATGGTTCCAGGCTTGGGCGGAATTGTTAAATATACCGGTTTGGGCGGTATCTTTACTGCTGATCTTTATAATTTCCGGGAGAGACAGTTTGTCCAGGTCTGTTCCCTCAATCAGTTTGTTCAAATTGTCGACGTAAGCCTTATGATGCTTTCCGTGATGAAAGTCCAGAGTGTTGGCGCTGATGAAAGGTGATAAAGCATCTTTATCATATGGTAACGACGGTAAACTGATAGCCATAATAGTTCAACCTCCTTTTCCTGTTATTTTGTTTAAATTGGTTAGTGTTTTGATTTTGTCAATTAATTTATTAATAAACAGCTTTTGTCTGTTAACTTTTTGCAGGTGAGATCTTTCTTATGCCGAGACTGATCAGAAGAAAGAAAACGTTACAGATTACTATGGTTCCTCCGGCCGGTATATTCAATAAAAACGAAAAGATAATCCCGCAGATTACGGACAGGATAGAGAAGATTACGGAAACAACAATAGTCGTTTTAAAACTGACGGAAAGCTGGAGGGCGGTCAGCGGCGGCAGGATCAGCATGGCGGAAACCAGCATTATACCTGTAACTTTCATGGCCAAAACAGCAGCAACCGCCGTTAAAATAAAAAGAATAATATTTATTCGTTTCGTTTTAACTCCCATGCTCTGGGCCAGCTCTTCATCAAAAGTTACGGCAAAAAGATCATGGTAGAAAAAAAATACCGAACCGGCGACGACTATAAAAATTATCAAAGAGAGTAGCAGTTCGGTCTGATTAACGGTCAGAATATTACCGAAAAGATAGCTGAACAGATCGACATTGTATCCTCCCGATAAACTCGCCAAAACTATACCCGCCGCAATGCCTATTGAAGAAACAACACCGATGGCGGCATCGCCTTGAATCTTTTTGGAGCGGGTCAGTTTGAGTATGGCAAGCGATGAAATCATTACCAGAGGCAAAGCCGCCAAGGTAACGTATAGGGGGCTGGCGCCGAGAAGCAGCACGACGGCGACACTGCCGAAAGTTGTATGGGCAAGGCCGTCGCCGATCAGGGACATACGGCGCAAAACGAGAAATACCCCCAAAATAGAGCAAACGGCGGCAATGAGCGATCCCGCAAGTATTGCCCGTTGAATAAAAGCAAAACTTAAGATTTCACCGAGACTCATTCAGGCTTTACTCCTGTCGTGTTGATGGCAGATGATATGCTGGCTGGCCTTGCCGAAAACACCGGTCATTTCCGATGAAGCGCAGAAATTCTCAAATGTTCCCAAAAAAAGAACTTTCTTGTCCAGATAGAGAAGAAGCCGCGCATAATTGCCCAGGACTCCGGTATCGTGTGTAACAAGAATGATAGTTGTTCCCTGTTGAAGATTCAGATCCCGGGTAAGCTGATAGAAGTTCTCTCTTGTTTGCGGGTCAAGAGCGATGGTCGGCTCATCAAAAATCAGCAATTCAGGTTTTGAGGCTAAAGCCCTCGCCAGCATTGTTCTTTGCTGCTGGCCGTAGGAAAGTTCGCCGATCATGCGGGAGGAAAGATGTTCGATGTCCATCATCTGAAGCACCTGGTTTATATCACGCAAATTCTTTTTTCTGCCCGCACCCAACTGGATTATTTCCCGGACGGTTGCGGGGAAATGGGTATTCAGGACGGCCAGTCGCTGAGGCAGGTATCCGATTTTATGCCACGTCCGAAAAGAACCCAGGGGTTGCCCGAAGAGATAAATATTGCCTTGCCGTGGCTGCAGGATGCCCAGAATATTTTTGATCAGAGTGCTTTTGCCGGAGCCGTTCGGTCCCGCCACACCCAGATAGGCGCCTTTTTCCACGGCAAAGGAAATGTCCTGCAGAACTTCTATGCCGTTGTAACAGAAAGTCAGATTTTCAATACTGATTATATTCACCGGCATTGCAAACCCTTTTTTAAATTAACCAGATTTTCTTCCATAAGTGACAGAAAAGAAATGCCCTGGGACAAATCAGCCTTGCTTACCGTGTGTCCGTTATTGAGTTTAAGCAGACCCGCCCCGGTTTCTTTGGCAATTGTTTGCGCGAGGCGGGGATTCATTAAATCTTCAGAATAGATATAGCGTATTTTCGTATCTTTGATCTGCTGGATCAGGGCCATGATTTTTCGCGGTTCCGGTTCGGAATCAGCCGATACATTATAGGCGGAATAATACTTTAATCCGTATCTATTGGCCAGATAAGCAAATGCCCGATGCCCGGCATGTAATATCGTGCGGCTTTTGCATTCCGTCAATTCAGTGCGAAATTTATTATCCAGTAACGCTAATTTGTTTTTGTATTCGGCGGCATTTTTTAAATAATAGTCGCTGTTGCGCCGGTCAATCTTTACCAGTGCGGAAGCAATATTATCCGCCATCCTCTGAGCATTGGTGAAATCAAGCCAGATATGCGGATCGAATTTGGAGGCATGATGATGCCCGGCCTCTCCTTCATCCTCATCATTTCCACTTAAAGGCAACATTGTAACGCCGCTGCCCGTTTCCACCGGCAGCAGTTTTGTCCTGGATGAAGTTGCGGCAATCACTTTGCGGGCCCAGTGTTCCAGTTCCATATTTAAATAAAGAAATAAATCAGCCTTGCTGATCTTGACTATTTCACCCGGTTTTAATTCGTAATTGTGGACGTCTGTTGCCGGCGGCAGCAGCATGGTGACCGTGACTTTATCACCGCCGATATTACGGGCCATGTCGTAAATTGGAAAAATTGTGGCAATTACCTGTATTTTATTGTCGGGCTTCCCGGTTTCCTGAGCTTTCTGACAGGAAACAATTAAGGGCAGCAACAGAAGAAGGCATACAATAATCCTTATCGACGGTATGTATTTTTTCATTTGTTCTCCGGTTTCTTTTGCAACCTGGTTGCATTTCGGCAAATGGCGCAAAGTCCTGAAATTTTGATTTCAATATTTTCGATGCTGTAATCTTTTTCCTGCGTGAGCCATTGGTTGGCCTGCGAATAAGTAAGCGGTTCCAGGCAGGAAAGAGTATCACAATTCCGGCAGATAAAATGTGGATGCACGGGATTTTCCATTGTGGCCAACTCAAAATAATTGGCACCGCTGCTGGAAGTTATTTCTCTGATGATCATGTGTTGCTTAAATAAGGACAAAATGCGATAAATTGTTACCCGATCTATTTTGATTTTCCTCTCCAGCGCCTGTCTTATAATGTTGATGTTAACCGGTACATCTGAGTTCAGTAAAATATTTAAAACAGCAATTCGCTGCGGCGTTTTGGAAAGTCCCGCGTTTTGTAATATGTTTAAAGAATCTCTGTCTTTAGCCTCTGTAATCATTATCGTTATCTATCAATAATGCAACTTAGTTGCAATAATTAATTTGCAAAGGTCCGTTTGTCCTTAACCGGTCCGGAAAAAGTTTCTGCGATTTATACGAAAATATTTTTAAATATTAAATTGATTTATGTTAAAATAATCAAAGATTTATGTTGCCGAGGAATAGACAAGTAAAGTGGACGAGGAGGACTTATGAAACCGATCGGACCTTTAATGTGGGAGCACAGATTAATTGAAAAAATGCTGGCGTCTTTTCAAAAGCAAATTGATAAAATAGAAAAAACTAAAAAAGTTAATCCCCTCGTAATTGATGTGGCGGTAGATTTCATCAGAACATATGCCGACCGCACTCATCACGGAAAGGAAGAGGAAATTCTTTTCCGCGATTTAGCTAAAAAGGAAATGACACCTGAACTGCAAAAAATTATGCAGGAGTTGCTTGATGAACATGTCTGGGGAAGAAAGACAACAGCCGGGCTGGTGGCCGCAAAAGAAGCATATCTTTCCGGCGACGAAAGTAAACTGGCCGAAATAATTGATTTGGCGCGGCAGTTAGCTAATTTTTATCCCCAACATATTGAGAAGGAAGATAAGCATTTCTTTTATCCCGCCCAGGAGTATTTTACCCAAGTGGAACAGGAAAAAATGCTTATGGAGTTCTGGGAATTCGACCGCAAAATGATTCATGAGAAATATAATAGAGTATTTGAAGAATATAACCGGCTGACTCTCTAGTGAAAGAAGTCAGCGGAGGGCGCATGAAAAAATTTCGCCTTTACGGAAAAATACGGAACGCCGAAAGCGGGAAGGGGATTCCCGGTCTCATCATCGAAGTGAAAGATGCGGACTTATTCATTGATGAAGTTATCGGCACTGCAAAAACCGGTCGGGGTGGTTCATTTTCCATAAATTTCCCGCCGTCTCAATTTTTACCTGCCTATCGTGAGAAACCGGACATCTACTTAAGCGTTAAATCGCCCAGCGGCAAATTAATTGCGTCTACCCGCAATGCCCCTAAGACAGACGTGGAAAGAAACACGGAAATCAATGTGGATATTCCCCGACAGATTCGAATTGCGGCAGGCCTGGAAAAGGAAAAACCTCTCCTGTCTTCAAACAACCCTGCAGGCAAGTCGAAAAAAATGGCAGCCTGGACGTTTCTTTCAGATAAAACCGGGCAAACTTCACTGATGCAGCAGGTACAGGAAGACCTCTGCGGTAAAAGGTCCATTTTGGAGCTTCTCAAACAGTATATGGATGAACTGTACCTAAACCCGGATAACAACGCCGTCCAGTTTGACAAACTGATGGAAATTTTCCGTTCGGGTGTGACGCCGGAGGCTATTGAAGGGCATGTCTACGGCGTCTGGATGTTTTTCCGCACCGGTGACCAGGAAGAACCTTTTTCCCCCATCGGAAATATTCTGCAGGTCTTGCTGGGTACCACCCTCGATGCCCAATGTCCCTGGGTGGGAAAAACTTTTACGTCTCTATCTTCCCGTCAGATAGATTCTATTACTGAAGGCGGGATCACGCCGGGTCAGCGGGTTTTTCGCGCCGTTAATCATTTCCGTAAAATGGACAGGCAGATTCCCAACAATCTGGCTTTTCAGCTTCTCGATGTCTGGAACGGCCTGGACGATGCGCCGCCTGACGAGCAAAAAAAATTCGGACATCATAAAAACGGCGGATACATAATCGCGGTCAAAGGGCCCTCCATTTACCCAAAAACCGAGCGGGAAGTTTTTATTTTAAATTACCGCTGGAAAAATCTTGCCAATAAGCCGCCGCTTTGCTGGTTGATCGATGAAGTGGTTCAAATAGCGGAAGGTCTGTATCTGGGACAGATCCTCAGCGCCACAAGGCGTCTTCTGAGACCTTATGATCCCGCAAGACCGCCTGCGGATTATGAATACCAGACCTTTGGCTATTTTTTAATGTTTTCCGAGGATTGGAACACGGAAGCGCAGCGGCTCTTTCCTTTTCTTGATATTCCGTCAATTTGACCGGAAAAAACGATTGTTAAATATGCGCCGGTATTGCTCATGGGCCTTTTCTTCCCAGCGCAGAGACTTCCCAGCATCCGGAACGGCTTTTCCCAGGTACGATCTTTTGGCTTGGCCTGCAGAATTGTAATCCAGTAATTGACAACGATCATATCCTGCCGCCCTGATAAAATCAGCAATCCGTATAAGGTTGTCTTTCGTTGCCGTGATGCCGGGAATCAGCGGAATCCGCGGGATGATCAAATCGTTGTTTTTCTTTGTCAGCTCCAGAAAGTTGGCCAGAATGATTTTATTGTCTTTCCCTGTCCATCTCTTATGCTCACCGGCATCTATGAATTTTATGTCATAAAAAATTAAGTCGAGATAAGGTAAAAGCTTGTCTGTAAATTCGTCTAAATCAAAAAACCCCGCTGTTTGTATGGCAATGGAAATGCCGTTTTGTTTCAGGAGTTTCATGACTGCCGACAAATAGTCCATGTGCTGCGTTGGTTCTCCACCGGAGAAAGTAACACCGCCGCCGGACGTTTCATAAAAAACCCTGTCGCGCAGCAGTTCCTCCACCAATTGATGAGGTGGATAGTAAACACCAATTATTTTCAGCGCCAGAGTCGGGCAAATATCAGCGCATTTGCCGCAGCTGTTACATTTTGTCCGATCGATTCTTTCCAGCGTTTCCATGCTGATCGCCCCGGTCTTGCACGCCAGGGCGCAATCACCGCAGTGGATGCATTTTTCGGCGTGGTAGGCGATTTCGGCCTCCGGACTTACGGCTTCCGGATTGTGGCACCACGGACAGGCCAGGGGACAACCCTTCAGAAAAACCGTTGTGCGGATGCCCGGTCCGTCATCAAGAGCAAAACGATGAATGTCGGAAATCAGGGGCAGCTTTACGGCTTTCATATCTGTCCGGTTGCCAGGAGTTGAAGCCTTTTCGCCATGTAGGCAAATTTATAAAGATAGCACAAATTACCGTTGACTGTGACATCCTGTCTCAGTATAGAGCCCAGGATGTCGGGTTTGGGCGAAAGCAAGTAATTAGTTAAGGCCTTGTCGTCCCGAAACGTAATGGTCACGTTGGGTTTGTCAATGATCCGGTCATAAACCTTCATTTTGCCGTTTTTAAATGATGCGGAAGCAATAATGGAATCGTCTTTGCTGTGAAAAACATAGCGGCCGTTAAAGCCTTTAATATTGTCCCGGAAACTCCAAATGTTAAGCGTGAACACAACATCCATCAACTTCAAAAGCAGCAGAAGAAAGCCTTCGGCACCTTCCGGCCCCATGCTGTCCAACCACTTTTTGGCAATATTTTGTACTTGTGTTTCATTAATAAAATTTGTGTGTAAAATGTCTTTCATATGTATGCTCAGTTCCTTTCCGCATGTAATTCCATTTCTAAATCAAGCGCTACCTTTGTTGGCGTCGTCGTCGGCTTCCTCAACGTATGTATAATACGCCTCGTCGCCTCCTCCTAGCCGCCGCGGTATCATCATTGATTTAGAAATGGAATAAATACCTGTCGTCATTTATTCGAAAGCAGATCTTCATCGGAAGCCGGAAATGGATTGGCCTTGCCGCGGCGCAGATCGTATTCCGTCCGGGTAATGATTTCATCTTTCATTGCTTCGTTTAAATCTTTAAAATAGGCGGAATATCCCGAAACACGGACCAGCAGCTCCGGATATTTTTCCGGATTCTTCTTGGCGTCGAGCAGCATTTCATAGGACATGATATTAAACTGCACATGCAGGCCGCCGCTGCGGAAATAGGCTTCCACGGTTTGTGCGAATCTTTTAATGTCGTCCGGAATATTCACTTCCGGAAATTTCAAATTCAGTGCTTCTCCCATCGGAATACACAGACCGTCGAGCCCGCCCACGACGCGCAGGCAGGTGGTTAATTCCTGCGCCGCCTGAGAAACAGGTGTAATGCCGCTGGCAAAAACTTTATTTGCTTTCCTGCCGTTGGGTAAGGCGCCGGAGAGTTTTCCCTGTCCGGCATGATTGGTCATGGTCCAGTAAGCGGGTTTGTATTTCCCGCCGCGATAGTTGGTATGACTCTGGTAAAACTCGTACAAAAAGCGGATGAGATTTTGTGAATTCTTTACGGCGATGGGATCATCGGTGCCGAATTTAGGCGTTTTGTTGACCAGATAGGCGTGAAGCTTTTCGAATCCGGCAAAATCAGCCTGCAGGGCCTTCAGCAATTCCGCAAAAGTGCATTGTTTATCCACAAAGACAGCCTTTTCAATGGCATTGAGAGAATCCATCGTATCAGCAAATCCGATATGTGTGGTTCCGGAGGCGTTGTAGCGTGCACCGCCGAAAATCAGGTCTTTGCCTTTTTCCATTGGACCGTCAAAAAATGCCGAAAGCAGGGGAGTGGGCAGTATTTCCTGATGAACAAGACCGAAGGCTTCATTGAGTTCGATGGCCTTGTCCAGCATCCAGCGCACCTGTTCCTTGAAGGCCTCCCAGAATTCGTTGAATGTCTTAAAGGTGGCGGGATCTCCAGTTTCAATGCTCATTACGTCATTGCCGGTAATTGGTCTTTTACCGTTGTAAAGAGTCAGTTCCAGGGAGGAAACCAGATTAAACATAATGGCGCTCGACGCATCATAGGTTTTTCCGGGCACACCCATTTCCACACAACCTATTACGCCGAAATCGCGGGCGTGAGCCGTTTGGATGCCTTGATTTTCCAGAGTCTTGATGTCAGCCACGTCATTATGAAAAGCGGGAACGGATTTGGTGTTGACAACAACTTCGGCCACCCGTTCCAGATATTCCGAAGAGTTCTTTTCGTAATGATAGCGGGCGTTCATGCTCGGGTCCCTAAGTCTCAGCAGTTCGGTGACTTTCAGCATAATGTAGGTCAGTTCGTTGACCGCGTCTTCACCATCTTCATTGATGCCGCCGACGGTCACGGCCGGAACTGTTCCAGCGCCGCCGAAAAGCTCCTCGGCTGTTTCCGGCACCAGATTGGTGTTGTCATTGAGCTTGAACCACAGGGAACTCAATATCTCCACGGCTTCCTTATCGGTCAGTATGCCCTTGTCTTTATCTTTACGGTAATAAGGGTAGAGCACCTGATCCAGCCTGCCGGGGCTCATGGCCATATTGATGTTTTCTGCGTGAATGGCCACCTGGACGATCCATAAAGCATTTACTGCTTCGCGGAAAGTCTCTGCCGGTTTGGCGGGTACTTTTTTACAGATTGCGGCCATGGCAAGAAAGTTTTTCTTTCGTTCGGGGTCTGATGTTTGATCAGCCAATTCCTTCGCTTTGCTGCTGAGATTTGCGGCGTAAGCAATAATACCTTGCAGCGCGATTTGCACTGCCCGATAAAAAGCCAGTTTCTGAGCGTCTTCGGGTAATGAAGTGCCTGACTGAATCAATCCGGTTTCGCGGGAAGCGGCGTCGGCGATCATGGACGTGAGTCCCTTTTCCAGGGCGACGCGATAATCAGGTATGGTATGGGAAATAGTACCCATTTTGGTAGCAAAGAAAAAGACGAGCTTTTCCAGGAGACCCAATCCCTGCAGATTGGGAAATTTATTTCGAGTATATTCCAGAATGTTTTTATCCATCCAATACGGGAAAATATCAAAATTCAGTTCTTTTGCTTCTTCGGCGGAAAGCAGCAAAGGATTTTTTTCCCGCGTGCTGATGGTATCGAGTTCCGGCCAGATGTGCGTGCCGGTGAGTTCCGGATATACGGGCGCGCCGAAAGGCTTGGATGTTGTGGTTCCGGCCAGCAGATTGTCATCAAAAAACTGTGGTTTTTTATTACTCAGGAAAAAATTAACCGCCCGCGCATAGCGTATTTCCATCGGCTCGGTTTTATCGGCCAGGTCACGCAGATAGCGGGTTACGTAATGCGCTCTTTCAATGCAGACCTGCGGTTTGAGATTTATCTGAGCCGTCCGCAATTTCGCAATATTGGGCAGACTCTCCAGAGTCAGTTCTGATAAGCGGATATCGTCTAATGTAATGGTTTTCATAACGACCTCCATTTATATTATTTGATTCAAATCAAAATAAATGACGGCCTCATAAAAAGGCCGGATGCTTCGTTGCGCTTCATCCTTCCCCGTGTCAAGCACGGGGCAGGCTTGCGGCGTACGCTAAGTACGCCTCATTCCTCATGAATCGCGCGCCTTGCCTGCGGCCTTTTTACGAGGCCATCATAAATTACTACTATAATTTATACATTATCCGGCAGATTTTCAATGCCGGGGAAAGCCTGCCCGCTTTGAAAATGGATCAGACAAACAGTCCTTTTAAAAAAGAAGCTTTTACCGGCTTTACGCCAGAGACGTCTCAAACAGATATGCTGTTGCGTAAACGGCCAGCGGTATCGCACCGACGATTGCTTTCTCCCAATCCTCGTTTTCTCCCGACAGCAGGCATTTATTCAATTTGTCAATTTCCTTGTCCATGGAACCCGTATCCGGTACTTCGCCTGTCCGCATATGATGGAAAGCGGTCTCAATATACTGGATGAACGGTGCGGCCATACCGGTAATTTCCAGAGCGAATGGCTCCGGCTGGGCTGGACTGGCCGTCAATTTTGCCTTGAAGTTTTTATAAGCAGGCCGGCTTATTTTATACCCGGGTTCGTCATACACATATTGGCTGGTGAATTTCTCAAAAAAATAGTGATCAACATAAGGCAATGCCGGGTAGTTGCCCGCATGATGAGGCGCTGTAAGATCCTGAAGAAAATGCGCCGCAACACCAAGATAAAAGTGCTTCTGATCTGCTGATACCGAATGAAGAACCTGATTAAAATATCGGGTAAAATTCATGACGGCATTTTCGTGAATATCTTCGTCGACACCGTGCCTGATTTTCTTGATGAATTCCATTGCCTTGAGGGTCGCATCAGGGAATGCGTCAACAAGATAATTACCCGGAGTTCCGGAACTGGTCTTTCCGTAAAAGTGTCCCTCAAAAATCAGATCGGACATGTCGCTTTTAGGTTCATCGGGATAGGTGCAATAAGTATGAAGGGTGTCGGCAATAGCGGGATCAATTCCAATAAGAGCGATTGCCTGGTCGGTTATGTATTGATGAGTATTGAGTTCCGTGCCTGGCTGTGCTTTATGCAGATTATAGGATTGATGGATCAGGCCAATCAGTTTATCGAGGTCCCCGAATGCATCAATTTTACAGGCTTCATTAATTTTATCCCGTAGTAAAATGCGTTTTTCTTCTCTACCCATTTTTGTAAAGAGGTCCCTTTTAATGCGCAAGGGAGCTTTTATGGCTCTATCAATGGTTTGCAATTTGGAAATAATATTGTTGTATTCTTTCAGGCCGGCTTTAAGATTTTCGATGGATTGTTTATCCAGTTTTGCTCCCATTTTTTTGGGCATATTGTCCTCCGTGAAAGCATTATTTGTTTCATATTGATATATCTACAAAACCGCATAAACTCAACTACTTATTTCATTATGATTGTAAAATGGCCACATATGCCAAGTTTGTTTATCCATAAGTCCATTTCTAAATCAATGATGATATCGCGGCGGCTAGGAGGAGGTGACGAGGCGTATTATACATACGTTGAGGAAGCCGACGACGACGCCAACAAAGATAGCGCTTGATTTAGAAATGGAATAAGTCTTGAATGAATACAGAGAAGGCAGTGCAACCTTTTCACGAGGTCGTTACGCCCGGATATCAACTTTGATCGGGTCGGTAAGATATTTATGCACCAGATCCAGCATGGTAGAGATTCTAAAAGGTTTGGAGAGGAAGGGGTAGTTGTATTTTAATATGTCTTTGTTTAAATCGCGTTTGATGTTTCTGAGACCGATAAATCCGCTGATGTAGATCACTTTAATCTGAGGGTTATGCCTGCGTATATTTTTGACTAACTCTATTCCGCTCATTTTGGGCATGACAATATCGGTAAAAACCAGGTCAGGATTAAATGACAGAAAATTATGATAACCGTCTTCACCGTCTATGGCGACACGTACGTCGTAGCCTTCCATTAGGAACAAGTCGTGAAAGATTTTCCGCAGACGGGGCTCGTCTTCTACAAGCAGAATTTTTTTCTTTGGTGAGGATTTTTCAGGGGAATCTTTTTGAAGGATAGCAATCAGATCTTTGTCTTTAGTCTGATCGATCAACTCACTGATATTATTGAGTCTCTGCTGCAGATCTAAAGCTTTTTCTTCATTGCCGGGATTCAAGTCGGGGTGATAGATTTTACTTAACAGATGATAACTGTGTTTTATATACGATAAAGCACTGTTGGCGCCAAGCTCTTTATAAATTTCCCGGGCCTTATCCAACAGTCCCAGGAAAGAGAGTTCCTTTTCGATCAAAATTAATTTATCCATGGTATTTTCAATTAAGGTGTTGGGTACTATTTATAAAGATAATTTGAATGTCTTTTATTTTTTGGGATAAATTATCGTGGATGTCAAGAATAATATTTACAACAGGATAGTGAAGTGAACTTCACTTGTCAATTTCAACGGAAGCGGCGGCAGGATGATTTCCGGAGCGGAAGAACAGTGCGCCGAGAATGCAGCATATTCCACCTGCAAATAGTGTCGGTTCAACACCCAGCCTGGCGGCCAGACTCCCGGCCAGCAGGCTGCCAAAAGGCGCCATGCCCAAAAAAGAAACAGCAAAAAAGCTCATCATCCGTCCGCGTTTGTCATCGTCCACATTAGTCTGCAGCCAGGTATTGCTCGAGGCAATCTGGATCATCATCCCGAATCCGGCCAGAAAAATCAATATCAGGGAAGTCCATAATAAATGCGACAGTGACAGGCCGATAAGCCCGAGGCCGAGAACGCACACGGCAAGAGGAATATTTTTGCGCAGGCCTTTGGCGTTCACCCGTGAAGCCAGATAAAAAGCGCCAAACAACGCTCCTGCTCCCATGGAGGACATTAAAAATCCCAGAGTATGCGGGCCGCCCTGCAGAATGTCTTTGGCATAGGCGGGCATAAGGACAATAAAGGGTATACCAATAATACTGGTCAGTGCCATCAGTAAGAGTATTGATCTCATTTTGCGGGCATGAAAAACATGGATAAATCCTTCTTTTAATTCTTCCATCATACTGTTTTTTATAATTTCTTTTTTCACGTAAACTATCTGTAAAGCCAGCAGTGCATAAATAACAGCAATATAACTCAGACCATTAATCAGAAAGCAAATTCCTTCACCGACGGCGGCGATCAAAATACCGGCGACAAAGGGTCCTAAAAACCGTGTTCCATTGAACATTGCGGAATTTAGCGCAATAGCGTTGCTCAAGTCCTTCCGGTCTTCAATCATATCTATGATAAAAGATTGTCGTGCCGGAACATCAAAGGCGTTTATACAACCGATAAATAAACTTAGCCCGATTATTTGCCAGACGGCTATGCTGTGTGTCAGCACCAATACCGCCAAAGTCAAAGCCTGGATCATGGACAGAGACTGTGTCCAGATCAGGATGCGGCGCTTGTTTGTCCGGTCGGACCAGACACCGGCAAAAGGAGAGATCACAAATGTAGGGAACTGGCTGATGAAGCCGACGAATCCCAGCAAAAATACGGAATTGGTCATGCGGTAGACCAGCCAGCTTACGGCAATCTGCTGCATCCAGGTGCCTGTGAGGGATATAAATTGTCCGGAGAAAAAAAGCCGGTAATTGCGGGACTGTAACGCTCGAAATGTAAGTTTGAGGCTGCCGATAATTTCGGCGGCAGTTTTGCTAAGATTCATAATATATGATTAGAAGCTAAAGGATATTGGCGGAAACTATATTACTCATAACGCAAAGCGTCAATGGGATTAAGCAGGGAAGCCTTATAAGCCGGATAAAATCCGAAAAATATTCCGACCAGGCCGGAAAAGCCGAAAGCCAGAATGATGGACAGCGGGGAAACAATTGTTGTCCAACCGGCGAAAATCGACAGAAGTGTAGAACCGGTCACTCCCACGATTATTCCGAATGTTCCGCCGATTAAAGAAAGGGTAAGGGCTTCGATGATGAACTGAATACGGATATCCCAGGTCTTTGCCCCGATAGCCATGCGAATTCCTATTTCTCTGGTTCTTTCCGTTACCGAAACCAGCATGATATTCATGATGCCTATTCCGCCGATCAGCAGGGAAATGGAGGCGATCGCACCCAGCAATATAGTCATTGTTTTGGCGGACTCTTCCGCCACCTGCATCATCTGCGAGAGGTTTCTCACCGTGAAGTCATTTTCTTTATTGGGGCTGCTGCGATGCCTCTGGCGCAGCAACTCGGTAACCTGCTTCTCGGCGAGCTCCAGATAGTCGGCGCTTTTCGCCTTAACCATGATGGAACGCACCATTCCCGGGACGTGTGAAGCTACAATCTTTTTTTGCGCCGTGGTTACCGGGATATAGATAACATCGTCCTGATCCTGTCCCATAATGGATTGCCCTTTGGGTTCCAAAACGCCGATTACGGTAAAAGGAACCTTTTTAATGCGAATTACCTGTCCAATCGGATCGATGCCTCCGAAGAGGTTGTCGACAACGGTTTGTCCTAAAATACAGACTTTAGTGGCGGAACGTAGATCCTGATCAAGAAAGTTTCTTCCGGCCACAAGCGCCCAATCTTTTACTTCCAAAATACCGGAAGATGTTCCAAAAATGCCTGTTGACCAGTTTTGATTACCGTAAACAACCTGGGCGGCGGTATTAACAATGGGAGCTACTGCTTTGACTGCGGAACATTCTCTTTCGATGGCTTCGGCATCATTGATGGTCAAAGTGGAAGAGCTCCCGCTGCCCATGCGGATGCCGCCCTGGGTCATGCTGCCGGGAATCACCATGATCAGATTACTGCCGACACTGGCTATCTGCTGGGATATTTTTTCGCCGGCGCCGGTGCCGACGGCAAGCATGGCAATAACGGCGCCCACGCCGATGATTATACCCAGCATGGTGAGAAAAGAGCGCATTTTATTGACCCACAAAGCCAGCAGCGCAATTTTTAGTGTCGAGTTTATGTTGATCATTTCTTCACCAACGGCTCATCACTTACAATATGACCATCCAGAAAACGAATGATCCGTTTGCTGAAATCAGCAATATCCTGTTCATGCGTAACCAGGATTATTGTTGTCTTAGATTCCGAATTCAATTGAACAAGCAATTCCATAATTTCCACGCTGGTTTTCGTGTCAAGATTTCCCGTGGGTTCATCGGCTAAAATAACAGGAGCCTCATTGACCAGGGCGCGGGCTATCGCCACCCGCTGCTGTTGTCCACCGGAAAGTTGATTGGGATGATGATCTTCTCGTCCTTCCAGCCCCAGCTTTTTAAGCGCGCTCATGGCTTTTTGCCTTCTTTCTTTGGCGGAAATGCGATTATAAATAAGGGGAAGCTCAACATTTTCCAGAGCCGATGTGCGCGGCAGCAGATTAAATCCCTGAAAGACAAAGCCTATCTTTTTATTGCGAATCTCGGCCAGCTCATCTTTGCTCAATCCGCCGATGCTTGTGCCGTCCAGCAGATAATCGCCGCTGGTCTGCTGGTCGAGGCAGCCGATCAGGTTCATAAAAGTGGATTTACCTGATCCCGAAGGACCCATGATCGCAACAAATTCTCCGGCATTAATTTGGACGGAGACGTTTTCCAGGGCATGAACGTCATTTTCTCCCACCTGGTAAAATTTACAGAGATTTATTGTTTCGATCAGAGTCATTTTAATTCCTTTAACGGAAAAACGGCGGAGCACCGGGAGTCTGTTCGGTCTTCTTCTTGCCGACCGCAGCGTCATCAGTAATAATCTGTTGACCTTCACTTATACTACCCGCTTTTACTTCCGTATAATTGCCGTCGCTGATACCGGTTGTAATTTTTACCTGCTTCGGTTTTTTATCCTCTAAAATCCAGACACCCGGACCTTTTGCCGCTTTGCGCATGTTGTTTTTAACACCGTTTTTTGCGGTTGTGGTCGGCTTAAAGCGGAGAGCGGCGTTCGGTACTCTCAGCACCCCCGCTGCTGTTGCCGTTTCAATTAAAACATTGGCCGTCATTCCGGGTTTGAGTTTCAGATCGGTGTTGTCAACTGTAATGACGGTATCGTAAGTAACGACATTCGAAACGGTTATCGGGGCATTGCGCACGACGGAAACTTTGCCGTGGAAAGTTAATTCCGGGTAAGCATCAACCGTGAAAGCAGCATTTTGTCCGACGTTCATTTTACCGATATCAGCTTCATCAACACTTGTATCTATCTGCATCTTGGTTAAATCCTGAGCAATGGTAAAGAGAGTGGGCGTCTGAAAACTTGCCGCTACTGTCTGGCCGACATCAACATTACGGGATATAACAATGCCGTTTACCGGAGAAAGTATTTTCGAATATCTTAAATTAATGGAGGCGGAATCCAGAGCCGCCGAAGTCTGTTGAATTTGCGCTCTCGCGACTTTTATCTGGGCCTGCGCGGAAAGATAATTCGTTTCCGCCGTATCCAGATCGCTTCTGGCAATAAAATTTCGGGCAAACAGCGTTTTATTTCTTTCATATGTTATTTTAGTGTCACGCAGCGTCACCTGGGCTTTTTCCATTGCAGCTTTTGCCGACATTAAATTGGCCCGTGCCTGTCCGACCTGGGCTTCAAAGACTGCGGGGTCGATTTGAGCCAGGAGTTGTCCTTGCTTTACGGGAGAATTATAATCAACGAAAAGCTGTTTAATGGTTCCCGAAACCTGAGTTCCTACCTGAACAGTCGTTACCGCATTGACGGTACCGGTTGCCGAAACGGTGGATTTAATATCGCCGCGGGTTACTTTTTCAGTGACGTATTTCGGTTCGTTTTTATCTGACCGCAGAACAAAAAAGAATCCCGTTCCCACAGCAATAAGTACAACCACCGCAATAATAATTTTTTTCATTTATTAACTCCCATTGCTTTTTGCAGATCGGCCTGTGCTACCGAGTAGTCGGACAACGCATTAATATAAGTCATCTTAGCATTGTTTAAAGAGATCATGGCATCGGTAATTTCAATGTGATTGCCGACACCGGCCGAATACCGGCCGCGGGCAAGTTCTACATTTTCTTCGGCCTGCCGGATAACTATTTTACCTGCCGAAATCCGCTCTTCAGCTTCCTTCATGGATAGATAAGCTGATTCCACTTCCAACGATACATTCTGCTTTAAGGCATCTTCGTTGGCTGTGAGGACATCTAAATTAGCCCGGGCTTCCTGTATTTGATATTTTGTGGAAAATCCGGTGAAGAGGGGAAAAGTTAAAGTCGCACCGACATTCCAGCTTTTATTATCATTATTGATCGATGAATCATCACTGGCGTAGCCGTAGGAGGCATTTCCCGATAGTGTAGGCAAATATTCTTTTTTGTTCAGTTCAATTGTTTTTTCCAGACCCTCCTTCTTTTTGGCTACGGAAAGTAGATCAGGCCTGTTCTTATAAGCGTTTTGCAGTGCGTCGTCCAGAGACATATCGTAAGGACTATAGCTTAAAATATCTTTAATTTCATATTGGGGTTTATTGGTTATTCCCATGGCATTATTGAGATTTACCCTTGCTATCCGCAGGGCATTTTCCGCCTTCACTAAAAGTATACGGGCATTGCTTAAACTTACTTCCGCACTGGTGACATCAATCTTGGAGCTTTTTCCTGCTTCAAAATAGGCCTGCGCTATTTCGTAGTGCTGTTGGAACTGATTTACCGTTTCCTGCGATACATCCCGGCTCATCTTCCCCTGCAGAAATCCGTAATAATATTGTTTGACATTAAATATAACAAGGCTTCGAGAATCGAGCAGGTCGGCTTGAGACGATTCTTTGTTTAAACTTTGTATTTCCACCTGAGTGGAGGTCTTGCCGAAATCAAATATGTTCTGACTTAAGTTCAAATAACCGGAATAACGATCATAGGGATCGCTTCTGGATATTGACGATGAGGAGGACGGTCTAATCCGATCATAGCCGGACTGCAGGGAAAGCTGTGGATAATAATTTGCTCTGGCCTGGCCGATTTTGCTTTCATTTGCTCTTATTGTGGCGGCGGCGGCGACGAGATTGGGATGCTGTTGCAGGGCAATATCAATACACTGCTGCAAATTTAGAACGTCGCCCTTTTTTATTGCCTCAGCTCCGAAGCTATTGGAACAGATAAGAACTAGAAATAACAATCCTAAGAAAATCGTTTTCTTCATAATTTATCCTGTTTTAAGCATACTGTTCGCAAAGAATAAAATGATAAATTGAGCATAATCCGCAATGGAAAAGGTATCCTAAGTATCGCGTTTAGCACAAGTCTTTTGCTGCGGAAATATCAACATAATCAATTTCCTGTCTTGTGCTCAGATATGCGGCTTCAAAAGCAAAGCTTATGCCAGTGCTGTAAATAAATTATAAGTGCTTGTTAATAATAGGTAATATGAAATAAATGATAATGAAGCGAGTCGAGGAAGGCTGGATAATATTTATCCAACTAATGCATTAGCTGGATAAATATTATCCGGATACTGTATCAACGATTGTTCCGTTTCTTTTGGGGATCTATTGATGATGAACTCGTAAAAAGTCGTAAAAGTAACAATTTTCAGACGACCTCATAAAAAGGTTGCAGGCAAGGCGCGCGAATACCGAGGAATGAGGCGTACTTAGCGTACGCCGCAATGAGGAGGGATGAAGCGCAACGCAGCATCCGGCCTTTTTACGAGGTCGTCATTGATTGTTAGCTTCTTTTCTTTTATCAAATAAGTTGGTTATACTTTTATAGCTTTTATCGGATGCAGATTTTAGGCCTTCAATACCTTTTGCATATGATGACATCCAATCATTGATAGCTTTCTTCCCGTTTTCAGGAATCCAGGCAGCTTTTTCTACAACTCCGGAAGCAATGCGCCGAGAGTGGTCCTGCATGACCAGTATGGCATTAAAAGTGTTGTCGATGGTTATTTTATTTAACTCCATCAATTGTTTCGGGATTTGCATCGTATTCATATATTACCTCCGCAATGTTTGTTTAATATATTCGATTTTTATAATTTTTATTAAATATTTATGGTTGATCCGGCTTCTTTATCTCAGTATATAAGGTAGCCTGAGATCTATATCTTGAGAAATAAATATTTAAGTTTAATTTATATAAATTACAATACTAATTAAATTGGCGGTTAATGGATAGAAAATATACCTGATATTCAGGAAAAGGTAAGTAAAACAGGAGACTTGATGATATTTAAAACCTCATTGTCCGGGCGGTATCTTGTTTTTCCTTGCCTTCCTTTTAAGAATATAAGGTTCAGTCATTACATTCTATGCCGGAAAGGAGGATATGAATTACGAATTACGTTAAATATCTGGAAAAATTAAAGGCGGGGCAAAAGGGACTTAATCCTTTTTTGGATTTTATGGAAATTAAACTGGAAGAAATGAGAGATGGTTATGCCAGGTTCAGGATGCCTGTTCGTCCAGAATATTTGCAGGGGGCGGATTCCATGCAGGGCGGTCTTATTGCGGCTATGGGTGATGAGGCTATTGCCCACGCCATGATGACGCAGTTGCAGCCCGATGAAGGATTAACCACTATCGAACTGAAAAGTAATTTTCTGGCTGGAGTAAACTCGGGTGAGCTTATAGCCGTAGCAACTGTTTTTAAGAAGGGCAGCAGTCTGATTATCGGTGATTGTCTGGTTACGGATGATCAGGGCAAAAACATTTGCCGCGTCTCGGCAACCTTTCTCCTGTTAAAGAGCAGGCACAGGAAAGCCGGAGGAAAATAAATATATCTTTAATTGACCGGCAGTGCTAAATTTGATAGCTGAATCAATATAAATCAGTTCATTATCAAGGAGATGAAAAAAAAGTGATCGATCTGCACACCCACACCATTTTCAGCGATGGTGATTTAATACCGTCGGAGCTGGCGCAGCGCGCGTATGTTGCCGGCTACAGAATAATAGCAATAACCGATCATGCGGATCATTCCAATTATGATTTTATCATTCCCCGCCTGATCAGGGCGTGTTTAAAAATCACAAACAATGGCAATATAACAGCATTGCCGGGAATTGAACTTACGCATGTTGATCCGCGTGATATCGCCGAACTGGCCTGTGAGTCGCGTAAGCTGGGGGCAAAAATTATTGTTGTGCACGGCGAGACGCCTGTTGAACCGGTGATTGCCGGAACTAATATGGCGGCGTTGGAGGCGGACATCGATATCCTGGCTCATCCGGGCTTGATAACCGAGGAAGAAGCGACTCTGGCCGCAATCCGCGGCATTTATTTGGAAATTACCACCCGCAAAGGCCATAGTTTAACCAACGGACATGTTGCCAAAATGGCGCGCCAATGCAAAGCAAAACTTGTTCTCGATAACGATGCCCACTCTCCTTCAGATTTTGTGGGCAGGGAAATGGCTGTTAAAATTGCTAAAGGTGCAGGTTTGACGGATGAAGAAATAGAGGTCATGTTTGCAA
>JBDKVD010000026.1:0-6512 GCA_039679325.1 Smithella sp. | reverse complement strand
ACGTCCAGGCATACATTGCCGAAGCCATCAGCCGCGGTTTTTTTTCGGAAAGACTGCTGGAGCAAATCGGTCAAATTGATCAGAAAAAAAAAGTTCTTGGTTGGGCCGGTATGCTGGGACTTCTTTGGCTTTCCGCCGCAATTTTTGATTCCATGGCCACGGCCCTGAACATCATTTTCCGTTCCCGGGAAAAGCGTAATTTTTTTGAGGCAAAGCTTATGGCGATAGCCATGATTCCGCTGGCCTGGCTTGTTGGTATTGCCTCTATTGCAATCAGCTATGTAACGGCGCTTTTGATTGCTCAGCCGGTCTTGCTCATGGATAATCTCGGCATTTCGCTTTCGACGGCATCCACCGTTGCGCTGGGCTATATCGTACCTTTTTTAATCACGACTCTATTTTTGACTGTTGTTTACAGGGTAATTCCGACGGTCAGAATTCGTCTGACCGTTGTTGTAGCCGGCAGTGCCGTCTGTGCATTCCTGCTGGAAACAGCCAAACAGTTCTTTGCCTGGTATGCCGCCAACTACACCCGCTATGACGTGATTTTCGGATCTCTGGAAGCAGTTGTCATTCTGGTTGTCGGCGTATTTTATATTGCTTTAATCTTTCTATTCTGCGCGGAGATGATTTCGTCGTACGAGCGTCGGGATATTCTTCTGCTCGAAGAAGCGATACTCAAATCCCGCAAAACGATAATGAAAGTCGATGAGCGCCTTTTTAAAAAATTTGGCCGCGCCTATGAGAAAGGCAGCATTATTTTTAATGAAGGCGACAGCGGCAATGAAATGTTTTACGTCTTGTCGGGCCGTGTTCATCTGGAAAAAGATGATTCCCGCGTAAAAAAAGTATTAGCCGAAATAGGGCCGGGCCAATATTTCGGCGAGATGGCCGCTCTTATTGACATATCGAGGTCCGCTACGGCGCGTGCAGTTGAAGACAGTCAGCTCGCGGTAATTGACAGCAATACTTTTCGTGACATGATCAGGGAAAGCCGGGATGTGGCCATGCACATGCTTCAGGAATTTTCCCGCCGTCTGAAAAATTCCAATAAGGCTGTTGAAGAATTGGCAAACTTGCGGACTCGCCTTATTATTATCATTTATTTTCTGGAGAATCCCGGCATTATAATTGAAAAGCATTTGCCGCAGCTTGCCCAACTGACCGGAAAGCTGCCGACGGAAATTCGGGTGTTGCTGAATGATCCGGTGCTGCGGGATGTACTGATCATCCGGGATAGTCGTCTGGCGGAAGTGGTTAGAGAAAAAATTTGGCTGCTTCTGGATGCGGATGTGTCGACAAAACATGCCATGGAAGATATCGGCAAAACCTGATGTCGAATTTTCTCTGCTTAAAATGAAAACAATTAATCTTTTGCTGCTGCTGTTCATTATTTGGCTTCAGACGCTTGCTGCGGATTTATTCAGGATACAAAACGGCGCATGGTTGGAGGTAAAGTAATCCGGGGTGCGTTGAATAATTTCCGCGACAGCCGGATGTTTTTTGAATGTCCGTTCCAGAAATTTACGCACGTCGGCGCGCTGCCAGCCCAGTGGATGCACGAAGTCTTTATAAAGAGACAAATCCCCTTCATAAAAAGTAGCGGTCTCCAGACTTTGCGCCTCAGTGCTCGATACCGGTAAATTAAAAATCGCCAGATTCAAAAAATCAATACAATCGTGGTGATCGACGGTAAAGGACAAAGTTTTCCTGGCCCTTTCTTCGTTTTCCGGCGGTGTGCCGAAAAGCAGATAAATATAAGTGGCGATGCCGGCCTTGCGGATTGCTTTTAATGCCCGCGAAATTGTCTGTAGATCTATTCCTTTGTGGAGCGTATCCAGAACCGCCTGATCGCCTGATTCGATGCCGAGTTTGAGCATAACGCAGCCGCTGCTTTTGAGCGAACGGCAAAAATCATCATCAGTCAGATGGGGGGTGATTCTTGTAAAGCCGTACCACGGAACGCCGGGGCTGTTTTGGGCCAGGGCATTGAGGATTGCGGGGCTCACGGCATTGTCCACCAGATGAATCAAACCGGGATGCATCTGATCGCAAAGAGTCTGCAATTGAGACAATACCCGGGTTGATGATAGTGGCAAATAGGGGTTATCTTCGGCCTTTTCGGGGCAGAAGGAACATTTCCGCCAGTAGCATCCCCGCGCCGTGCAGAAAGGTAAAACAGGAACGGGTGAAATATAGTCATTGACGGGAAAACCCCGGTAATCAGGCGGCGCATCGATTTGTCCATCTTGGCAGCCCAGCAAATCCAGCAGCTTCTTTTCACCGGCCCCCGCGACAATATCATCAACAAGGCCCCTGAAAATATTATCGTTGTCTGCGATTTTAACCCAAGAGGTCACCAGAGAGCCGCCCAGCATGATTTTCTGCCGGGGATTCTGCCGGCGGATAAAACCGATCATGGCGAAAGTGCAAAGAGCCTGACTTAGATAATTTAAGGAAAACCCTATGAATTCAGGATCTTCTTTCATGGCGTTTTCCAGGCGGGAGGCAAAATAAGGATAAAAGAGATTATCCTGCGGTTTTTCGGCAGCCCTCAGCAGGTCGCCCACTTTCACCGGAGTGAATTGTGAATCGCGGTAATCCGCCAGAGAAATATCAATTCCGCAACCTTTTCCCGCCTGGCTGATAAGATGGTTGGTGTCGGCGACAGCCCGCTGGTAGCGGCTCCTGTTCTGATAAATTTTGCCGTCATGCAAAGCGGACAGATTTTTCTCCCGATGCTTCCAGGCGCGAGTAGTCCAGCGGTCGTTTCCCCCATTTTCCGGGACGGGGTTTTTTAACAGATAAAGCAGCCCTTCCAGATTCGCATCTATTATTTCATAATCAATGCCGTTTGCCGTAAGGCAGCCCGCGAGTTTGGCGATGCCGGCCGGCGGTTCAGCCGGTTTGCTGACCGGTGGATGAATCAGAATAATTTTTGGTTGCATAAGCACAGTTTTTCGGATTGCAGAAAATCAAGTTTATTCAGGAAACGTTCCGTCTTCAAGCGCTTGTCTATTATGCAATGGTTGTTAATGCAAGGTGATTTTGCAGCCAATATACAGCTTGACACAGACACGTATTGCTTGCACAATACATTAAATATTCAAGGTAAAAATAGATATTAGTGGTGATTGATAAATAAAATGATGCAAAAGATAAGAAACGGCAAATTGATCATGGCTCTCCCGGCGGCACTTTTTTTAGTGCTTGTCTGCGGTCTTTTATTTGCCGCCGAAAAATTTCCTCAGCCCCGGGGGGCCGTCAATGATTTTGCCAATATCATCGATCAGGCAAGTGAGGCAAAGATGGAAGCCCTGGCCCGGGAAGTGCTGCAAAAGACCGGTACGTCTGTTGTCGTGGTAACTGTCCCTACTATCGGCGAGGGGGAGGAAACCAGCCTTTACGTCAACAAGCTGTATCAAGCCTGGGGTATCGGGAAAAAGGGCGAAGATAAAGGCGTTTTGATATTTTTAACCGTCAAGGAAAGAAAAATCCGTATCGAGACCGGTTACGGCGTTGAAGGCATTCTGCCCGATGGTCTGGTCGGTGAAATCAGGGACAAATATTTCAAGCCTCAACTTCAGGCAGGAAACTATGGCCAGGCTTTTTACGACACTATGTATGTGTTGAGTTCTTATATCGCTAAAGATGCCAACGTTCAATTGAGCGGTTCTCCTGTTCCGGTGAAGCCAAGAGTGCGGACAGAGAAAAAGGGCATAAACATTTATTCGGTTGTTATTTTATTGATCGCAGCCTTCCTTCTTTTGGGTACCCGACCCGGCAGATCAATGCTTCCCTGGTTGTTGCTGTTGCTGATGAGCGGCGGCGGCCGTGGGGGCGGCGGTTATGGTGGTGGAGGAGGATTCGGCGGCGGTTTTGGCGGTTTTGGCGGCGGCAGCAGCGGCGGCGGTGGAGCCGGAGGCGATTATTAAATAATATAGGTTAGACTTATGACAAAAATACCAGATCAGCCACAAGACATTTTTGTGCCATTAACACAGGATTATTTAAAGGTGTTCGGTAAGGAGCTCGTTTCGCTGATTATTTACGGCAGCGCCGCCGGCGGCTATTACATCCGCGGCAAGTCGGATATAAACTTGCTCGTTGTTCTGACGCCCGCCGGGCTGGATAAATTCACGGATGTCCTGGATACGGTTAAATCCTGGAGGAAACGCAGTGTTGCCATACCTCTGATTATAAGCAAAAATTTCGTTGAAGCTTCCCTGGATTCCTATCCCATTGAATTTCTGGGGATGAAAAACAGCCATATCCTGATTTACGGGGAAGATATTCTGGCGGGACTGAGTGTTAATCCTGCCGATCTGCGTCTGCAAATAGAGCGGGAGCTGCGGAGCAAGTTGCTGCTGCTGCGGGAGGGGTATCTGGAGGCGGAAGGTAAACCCAGGCATTTGCGATCACTGATCAGCAGGTCGTTGACGGCTTTTATGTCGATTTTTAACGCTCTTTTGTATTTCAAGCAGGGAAAAATGCAGCAGGGCAGACGCGAGATAATTAAAGAAATGGGAAAAACCTTTACAATCGACACGTCAGTATTTATGCTTTGCGCCGACATCAAAGAAGGTAAGGATAAATTTTCCGGTACGGAAGTTACGGATGTTTTCAGAAAATATTTACAGGAAATCAATAATATCTGTAAGATGACTGATCAATTATAAGATGGAAAGCTTAATCTAAATCGGGAGGTAGAAATGGATTCCAAAAAGAAGTCTTTGCTGATTGTGCTGGGAGTAATTGTTGTTTTGGGCATGTTTCTCTATTCTTTCTTTGCAGGCAACTACAACAAATTCGTCAAGATGGATGTGGCCATAAAAGCGGCCTGGTCGCAGGTGGAAAATCAGTTGCAGCGCCGTTACGACCTGATTCCCAATCTGGTGGAAACTGTCAAAGGCTACGCCAAGCAGGAAAAAGATGTGCTGGTGGAAGTAACCAATGCCCGCTCCAAAGTAGGCGGCGCGGGAACCGTCCCGGATAAAATTGCCGCCAATAACGAATTGAGCGGAGCTTTAAGCAGACTGATGGTTGTTGTGGAACGCTATCCGGATTTGAAGTCCAATCAGAATTTCATGAAATTGCAGGATGAGCTGGCGGGTACGGAAAACAGAATCGCCGTGGAAAGAATGAGATATAACGAAACGGTTAAAGTTTATAACGAAGCAATAAGATCGTTCCCGTCCAACATTCTGGCCGGCATGTACGGGTTTAAAGAAGCGGCATTTTTTGAAGCGCCGAAAGAAGCGAAAGCGGCGCCCAAAGTTAAGTTCTAATCAGGCGAAGTCTTTTGGCGATTATGCCTCCGAACTGATTGCGGCGATGAGTCCGGCCGTTGCACATAGCCTCAGCTTAAAACAATTACAATCATGGGTTATTGCCCATCCGACGTTGAGTGAAATATTTTCATCTATTTTTTTTTCATTGAAAGGAGAATAAAATGGCCATTGAAATTGCTCTTTCCGGAAAGGTTGCTCTTGTTACGGGAGCGGGACGCGGTATTGGAAAAGCCATCGCCCTGGCGCTGGCTAAGGCAGGAGCCGATGTATGTGTGACTGCCCGCACAGAGTCACAAATCAATGAAACTGCTGAGGAAATTCGCCAAATGGGGCGCCGGGCACTGGCCGTTCCGGCAGATGCAACAAATGCCGCCGCCGTTGCCTCCGTCGTGGAAAAGACGGTTGCCGAACTGGGAGGCCTGCAAATCCTTGTCAACAATGCCGGAATGGAGATGCCCAAGACGCTGATGGATACCAGCGAAGCCGAGTATGACACTGTAATGAATACCAACGTTAAGAGCATGTTCCTGTTCACCAAGGCGGCCTGTGCTCATCTTGTCGCCCAGAAATACGGCAAGATCGTTAACGTCGCTTCGGTCGGCGCCTTTATCGCCGCACCGGGCCAGGCGGTCTATCATGCCAGCAAAGCGGCTGTCGCTCATTTAACCAAGGCTACAGCCATGGAGATGGTCAGGTACAACATCAATGTCAATGCCGTGGCTCCCGGCTGGATTCGCACTGAACTGATCAAACATCTGCTGGACAACGAGGCAATGCTCAATAAATACCTCAAAGGCATCCCGATGCGCCGATTAGGGGAACCGGAGGATGTTGCTCCGCTGGTCGCCTTCCTTTGTTCTGATCTGGCCTCGTATATAACAGGGACTGTAATGATGGTCGAGGGTGGAATTACGATTCCGTAATTCCAATTACCATCTCGCGCCGCCTTTGCTGGTAAAGCCCGCCCCGGTGTAAACCGGGGTCGGCTTTACCAGCGTATTTAATACGCAATTTCTATCTGGCAAGCAGGCCGCCATCATTAATCAGGACATGACCGGTCATATAAGACGATGCGGCGGAAGCGAGAAAAACGGCAACCCCTTTGATATCATCGATTGCTCCAAAGCGGCGCATGGGAATAGAAGACAGAGTTGCTTCGTATTGTTCTTTATACGCCGGTTTTTCAATGTAGGCCATCATATTCGTGCGGAAGAAACCGGG
>JBDKVD010000025.1:0-11828 GCA_039679325.1 Smithella sp. | reverse complement strand
CAATGACCAAGTGGCCGACTTTTTACGAATTCATCATGTTTTATAGGTGATGAAATGGCTTCAATTTCGACAATAACAAAAGAAAATGTCATAAAAATTCTGGAAGAGATTGCCGTCCTTCTGGAACTATCCGGAGAAAATCCTTTCAAATCCCGTGCCTACCAGAATGCTGCCCGTAATCTGGAGAAGCTGGATGCCGACATCACAGATCTGGTAAAGGAAGACAGGCTTGCCGAAGTTCCGGGTATTGGTGAGGCGATTAATAAAAAAATCAAGGAACTTGTAGAAACCGGCAAACTTGCCTATTACGAATCTCTCAAATCATCTATTCCGCCCGGTCATCTGGAAATGTTAAAAATCACCGGCTTGGGTCCGAAGAAAATCCATGCTCTTTATGAACAACTGGGTATAAAGACCATGGGTGAACTGGAGTATGCCTGCCACGAAAATCGTCTGGTTGAACTCAAGGGATTCGGGAAAAAAACACAGGATAATATTTTAGCAGGGATCGAAAAAGTTAAACTCTATAACACGCGAAGATTGTATGCGGAAGTGGCAACCGATGCGCGGGAGTTGCTTTCTTTGCTGGAGAACAATAAAGATGTTTGCCGGGTAAGCCTTGCCGGTTCGTTGCGCCGTTCGTCGGAAACGGTAAAGGATATCGATATCGTCGCGAGTTCAAATGCTGCTGAAAAACTGGCCGGTTATTTTGCCGCTTTGCCGCAGGTTGATACCATTTCCGCCCACGGACTGACTAAAGTGAGTGTGACATTGCGCACAGGAATCAATGCCGATTTAAGAATTGTGGAAGATGCACAGTTTCCCCATGCCCTGCTGCATTTTACCGGCTCTAAAGAGCACAATACCGCTTTACGAAGCAGGGCTAAAGACATCGGATTGAAGATAAATGAATACGGTTTGTGGCGGGGTGCGAAGAACATAATCTGTCGCAGCGAGGAAGAAATATTCGCTCATCTGAACTTGTCTTATATTCCGCCGGAATTACGCGAGAATATGGGAGAGATAGAAGCGGCGGAAAAGGGGAGTATTCCTGTTTTAGTGGAGGAAAAGGATGTTCGCGGTCTCTTGCATATCCATACTAATTTCAGCGATGGAGCCGAATCGCTCGAGGGTATGGTAGAGGCAGCCAGAAAAATGGGTATGCAATATATCGGCATCAGCGATCACAGTCAGTCCGCTCAGTACGCCGGGGGGCTGAAAAAAGAAGACATAGAAAAACAGCATGAACTCATTGACATACTCAATAAAAAATATGCGCCTTTTCACATCTTTAAAGGCGTAGAATCCGATATTTTACCGGACGGCAGCCTGGATTATGATGATGAAATACTGGAGCGTTTTGATTTTGTCATTGCGGCGATTCACTCTAATTTTAACATGCCGGAGAAAGAGATGATCAGGCGTATTACGAAATCCCTGCAGAATCGTTACACTACAATGCTTGCGCATCCTACGGGGCGTCTGCTTTTAGCCCGGGAGTCTTACGCAGTCAATATCATGGAAATTATTGATGTGGCGGCACAATACGGTAAAGCGCTGGAGCTGAACGCCAATCCGCGCAGACTGGATCTGGATTGGCGCAACTGTATTCATGCACGGAAAAAAGGGGTGAAAATCTCGATTAATCCCGATGCTCATCGCGCTTCAGGTCTTGCCGACATCAGTTTCGGAATTAAGATTGCCCGCAAGGGTTGGCTGGAGAAAAAAGATTGCCTCAACTGCCTGAGCGCAGGCGAGATGAAGAAATATTTGAGCCGGAAAAAATAAATGATTTTATTCCATTTAAATTAAAGTTCTATCTGAGTCCCCAACTCAACCACCCGATTGGCCGGAATGCCGAAATAGGCCGTAGGATTTCCCGCATTTTTAGACATAAAGGCAAAGACTTCTTTGCGCCAGCGCATCATTTTCGATTTTCCCCCCGTAAGGAGAGTTTCTCTACCGAGATAGAAGGTCGTTGTCATCGGTTCGGTAACGAGTCCATATTGAGCGAGCATATTCATAATCTGCGGCACATTAGGTTTTTGCATGAAGCCCAAGATTGCTTCCACACGGTAAAAGCCCTGACCCAGATTTTCCAGTTTAATTTGTTCTTCAGGAGGAACAAAAGGAGCATCTGTAGATGTTATGGAAAGGAGCACTACTTTTTCATGCAGCACATGGTTGTGTTTTACATTATGAAGCAGTGTTGGGGGAGTTCCTACAGGTGATAATGTCATAAAAACGGATGTTCCGGGTACCCGTGGAAGACTGCTTTTCGGCAGTTCAGCAAGAAAAATATCTATGGGGAATCTTGCCCCGATTAACTTGCGTTGGAGCTCCTCTCGTCCTTTTTTCCAGGTAGTCATGGCAATGGTTACAATCGCTGCGACCAGGAGAGGAAACCAGCCCCCGTCGGCGATCTTGAAGAGATTGCCGCCGAAGTAAGCAAGGTCAAACACAATAAATATTCCCACGAGGAGTATGGACTTAACCAGTGACCACTTCCAGTAATGGGTCAACACCAGAAAATAGAGGAAAGATGTAATGATCATAGTTGCCGTTACGGCAATGCCGTATGCCCCCGCCATTCCACTCGATTCCTTGAATCCGATGACTACGCCGAGGCAGGCGACCATGAGCGCGTAGTTGACGAAAGGAATATATATCTGGCCCTGTATATCGCTGGACGTATGTACAATGTGTATCCGGGGACAAAAACCCAACTGCACGGCCTGTTGGGTCAGAGAAAAAGCTCCGGATATCAAGGCCTGTGAGGCGATGACGGTGGCGGCGGTAGCGAGGCCGACCATGGGATAGAGGAGGACTCTCGGGACGATTCCATAGAAGGGATTGACATTCATCTCAGGATGTCCAAGGAGCAGAGCGCCCTGCCCGAAATAGTTGCACAACAAGGCCGGACAGACAAATCCGAGCCAGGAAAGGCGGATGGCGTTCTTTCCGAAATGTCCCAGATCGGCGTAGAGGGCTTCGCAGCCGGTGATACAGAGAACGACTGAACCGAGGACGATAATTCCATGGGTGCTGTTGCGTATAAAAAAATCAAAGGCATAAACGGGATTAACGGCGAGTAAAACCCGTGGTTCATCCGTGATCCGGATCAGGCCGAAACCGGCGATAGCTACAAACCAGATCACCATGATCGGACCGAATAACCTGCCGATGTGTTCAGTGCCGCGGTATTGCAATAAAAAGAGTAAAACGAGTACAAAGCAGGTCAATGGCATCACAAACGGTGAGGCGGCTTTGGTGGCGACTTCCAGACCTTCGATAGCCGAAAGGACGGAGATGGCCGGTGTTATAACCCCGTCTCCATAAAGGAGTCCGGCGCCGATGATGCCGGCGAACATCAATGTTGCCTTGAGTTTGGCGGAAACAGTCCTGCCGGAAGCAGTCAGAAGTCCAAGCAAAGCGAAGATGCCTCCCTCACCTCGATTGTCGGCACGTAAAATGAAGGTAACGTACTTAATACTGACTACAATCATCAACGACCAAAAGACAAGGGACAAGACGCCTAAAACATTTACAGGATCAGGAGTAATCGCATGTTTTCCATGGAAACATTCCTTGATGGTGTAAAGAGGACTGGTTCCGATGTCGCCAAAGACAATACCGATGGATCCAAAGGCAAGCAGAAAAAGTTTTTTGTCAAACCATCGAGAGGGAGAAGTTTCTTGAGATGGTGTTGCCGGATTATGAGCACGACTGCCTGAAGAGGACATAAAAAAACCTCCGAAAAATGATTGTAGGAGAAGGATTCTCCCGAATCACTCGGGTCGGTTCTCCTCATCGAAGCCTGCGAAGTTAGCTGAAGGGCTCGGGCCGAAGAGTTACCCTACACCGCATTTGGCGATACGCCCCAAAAAAATGGTTCCTCCGCTCCTGAAAATCAGGATTAGGCATTTATTCCGGCACTAGTAAATCATCTTTTAAAGATTGTCAATTGCATTTGTCGGACATCATCTCAATTATAAATTCGAATATTTATGCGGATGTTGTTGCCTGTCTATTCCCCGATTATTTTTACTAAAACCCGCTTTTTTCTTCCGCCGTCAAATTCACCATAAAAAATTTGCTCCCAGGGGCCGAAATCCAGTCTGCTGCCGGTGACGGCGACGACGACTTCCCGTCCCATAATTTGTCTTTTCAAGTGGGCGTCGCCGTTGTCTTCACCGGTGCGGTTGTGCCGGTAGCGGGAGACGGGCTCATGAGGCGCAATCTGCTCCAGCCATTCTTCGTAGTCCTGATGCAACCCGGTTTCATCATCGTTGATGAAGACTGACGCGGTGATATGCATTGCATTGACCAGAATCAAACCTTCCTGAATTCCGCTTTTCTTTAAACAATTTTCCACAAGATGAGTGATGTTGACAAATCCTCTGCGGCTGGGAATGTTGAACAAAAGCTCTTCCCGATAAGATTTCATTGATTCAACTCCTTATTCCATTTCCAAATCATAGATGATACCGCGGCGGCTAGTAGGAGGCGACGAGGCGTGGTTCGACAAGCTCAACCATGACTGACAATAAGCTTTAAGCCCGCCCTGAGCCTGCCCACGGGCCAACAAAGGGAGCGCTTGATTTGGAAATGGAATTAAATATAATCATACATTTATATCATCTGAAAGACTATCCTGTGGCGAAAAACAATGCAAGTAAATCGTTACGACATTTTCCCGGATTTAAAAAGAAAATTGATAATTACCCCCGGTAATTCGACAATAAGTCAGAGACTTGAGGCGGCCATGCCGGCCAGGATGCCGAAACCCGTAACCACGAAGAATCCTAAAAACGGAAGTCCGGCTATTGTTTCGGGAAGGCGAAGCAATAAAGATGGCTTAAATCCAAACAGGACCGCGGAAAATACAACCACAGGTAAAATAATCCACTTTGACTGCCCGGTCCATATTTGTTCAATAAAAATAATAGTCAGAACCATGACCACTACGAAATAGAGGAGACTGAAAAGAATCAATAGTGCTATGCCTATATCTGGTATAAAAATGCTGTTCATAAAAATCACCTCACTACAAATATAGTGATTCAATGCAGCATAGGCAAGTTTTGGGCAGAGGGGGAGGTAATTCCATTTCTAAATCAATGATGATATCGCGGCGGCGAGGAGGAGGCAACGAGGCGTGGTTCGACAAGCTCACCATGACTGACTATAAGCTTTAAGCCCGCCCTGAGCCTGCCCACGGGCCAACAAAGATAGCGCTTGATTTAGAAATGGAATAAGTAAAATTAATAAAAAAGAGTGATCATTGTCGTACACTCGTGAATTTTTCGTGATTCCTCTTTTGCTTTATTTCTTTCTGGAGTATGTGTGATTGCAATACAAGCCACCGGTTCCGATTGACTGATCTCTCTTGAATGTCCAGTAATCCTTATTTTCCTCTGCCAGCTTCCAATCTCCTGCGCATGAGTATTTAGATAGCTCCGTAAGTCCGAAAATTGTAAAAAATTTCGCAACAGGGCAAAACCGGAATCTAAATTCAATGGTATCCTGTGTTTCATTTTCAACTTTTAAATGATAAAGTTTTCCGAAAAATAAAAAGTTCCTTTTGATCTTTTGCTGAAAAATTGAAAAATCCAGCTTTGAATTTATACGGGGAACTATTAATTTTGCTACCAAAGCGGCTGCCGGTGTCAGTTGCCTGCCCACGATTCGTATTGCTCTTTTTTTTCCCAGAAATGGTGTTAATGCATAGGCTTGTAAAATGAAAGGTATGGTGAATAAAAAATAGAATAACAACAATAATATTTTTATCATCATATCATACCCTAATTGGAAGTCTTTATAACCCGCCTTTTATTGTCAGCCTTCTTCCCTGTTCAGCTGATCCAGCAACATCATAATTTTATTGTTCTCTACGATATCAGACATCGAATTACCGTGGTGCACAAAACGAATCAATCCTTTTTTATCAATGACCAGTTGCGCAGGCAGACGACCAAGTTTCAGCAGCTTTACCTGCTGCCCGTAGAGTTTCGACACGGTGTGGTCCGGGTCGGGCAAACCGGGAAAGGGCATATCATGTTTATTCCACCATTTTGTGAAGGTATCCGCGCCTTCAGGGCCGACAGCTATTATCTCGGCATTTCGTATTAAAAATTCCTGATAATCCCGGCGCAACTGCGCCATGTGCCTGCGGCAGTATGGTCAAAGAAAACCGCGGTTAAAAATCAGAACTACATTTCTGACGCCTTTGTAATTGGAAAGTTTGACCTGCCGTCCTTCACTGTCCGTAAGCTCAAAATCGGGCGCGGGCCTGTACTCGGTAATTTCAGTCCCATTCATGATAATCTCCCTCTAAATAAAAACAGAGAACCGGGATTCCGGTACGATCAGAACACTGTCCGGCTTGTCCAGCTCCGACACCTCAAGCAGGCCGGCATCAACCGGAAGATTGAACTTGATTTGCAAAAGCGATAAAGTTCGTACATCCAGAACTTTGTGTTCAATGACGATCCTCTTCAATCTTTTGCCTCTGCCGATGAAACCTGCCGTCGGTCCTGTTATGTGTTCGATGACGGTGTCATTCGAATTCTTAACGTCGGACGACTTCATTAAAATCTCGATTTCGCCGTCCCAGTTGCCTGTCGCTCGATAGAAGTCGGTTCCATTGGCGGAACGTTCTGTGAGCAGATTAAATGATATGTGCGCCCATGGTATGCCCAAAATACATGTTGCCGCCGGTATGATTTTCGAAGAAACCCCGCTTTTGAAAAAGTAAACCGCCGGTTTGCCTGTCTTCGGGTCAATTACGTAAGTACGAAGGTTAAGCTGGTCGTAACTGAAGCTGGGCCATTTCAAGTCGAACAGATGCACCCTCCTGCATTGCATGGCTACAATCGATACGAAGACTTTTTGATTAGACGAAACAAGCTTTAACTCGGATGGAACCAGCAGGCGTATGCGATCCACAGGGACCAGGTAAGAAACATAAAGCAAATTCTGCAGGTCCATTTTGATCGACAGCAGTTTTGGTAAGTTAGCCATGCAACAATCCTCTATTCACACATCGAAAATTAATTAGAGGGCATCTGCTTGACAAACTGAATCTACGATTTTAATTTAAACAGCGCTTGACCAATGTCAACTGCACGATCAATACCTTGACCGCATTCGCCTTTCTCAAGGCGGCAGCTTGCTCAACTTTAGCATTGACTACGGCATGGGAAATGGCAATGAAGATTCTTATCTCAGGCTCTTCGGGGTTCATAGGTTCCGCACTGGTGCCGTATCTAAAATCGCGCGGACATACGATTCTCAGATTGGTGCGCGATCATTCGCAACAAGGCATATTCTGGGACCCGCAACAGGGCATTATTGATCTGCCTGCCGATGCGAACATTGACGCTGTGATTAACCTGTCCGGCGACAATATTGCCGAGGGGCGATGGACGAAGCGAAAAAAAGAGAAGATTCGTTCCAGCCGCATCGACAGCACTTCGCTGTTGGCCGGGACGGTTGTCCACTTAAACCCGCATCCAAAAGTATTTCTGTCATCTTCCGGTATCGGTTTTTATGGCGATTGCGGGAGCGTTATTGTTGACGAGACCAGTCCGGCCGGCAAAGGCTTTCTGGTCGACGTCAGCCGGGAGTGGGAGGCCGCCACGCTGGCTGCTCAGCAAGCGGGGATACGCGTCGCCAATCTTCGCATCAGTCTTGTCCTCAGTTCTGAGGGGGGCATAATGTGCCGGTTGCTGCCTTTATTCAAAGCCGGTCTGGGCACCATGCTGGGGTCGGGGAGCCAATACATGAGCTGGATCGCAATAGACGACTTAAACGCCGCCATCGATTACATCTTATGCAACAAGTCACTGTCCGGGCCGGTGAACATGTGTGCGCCGAATCCCGTCACCAACTGCGAGTTCACGAAGACACTGAATTCCATATTGAAACGGCCAACCTTATTTCGAATACCATCGTTCATGCTGTGTGCAGTGCTTGGTGAAATGGGCAAAGAGGAGTTGCTTTACAGTACGAGAGCCGTTCCGAAAAAACTGACGTCTTCAGGGTTTGAGTTTCGGTATCCAGATATTGAAAAGACACTGCGGCATATATTGCGGTTGGATTAATACCAAGTTGCGTTCTTTGCCTAACTTTGTTGGCACAGCTTTTTGAGTTGGATGGATTTCTTCTGAGAATTGAAAAAAACATCTGACTGATTGGATATGGAATAAATTGAGCTACCGGAAGTGCAATTTGAATTTTAATGAATGCCAGGCTTGAGTCGATAATTTCCTGCAATTCAAACGATAACGATATATTTTTCAGTGCCGCCGGTTTGAACACCGGCGGCTACCGTAGCCTGTCCTTATTCTTTTTCGAGCATGAAACCGATTTTCACCGTGACCTGGTAATGTAAGATCTTGCCTTCAACGACATGTCCCGTGGTTTCGACCACTTCAAACCACCCTATGTTATTGACTGTTTTGTTTGCCGTTTCGATTGCATTGCGAA
Source organism: Smithella sp. (assembly GCA_039679325.1). Lineage (GTDB taxonomy): Bacteria > Desulfobacterota > Syntrophia > Syntrophales > Smithellaceae > MVRV01. The sequence goes on along the minus strand of JBDKVD010000025.1, from coordinate 3,338 downwards.
TGGCATCATCGACACCCTTTGGTGATGTTCCTACGATTTCAATCTTTTTGTAGACGCGGTCTGACATAGCAACCTCCTTTTGTATGATGATAATGTGCAAACGACATTAAGAACCCGCGCAACCCCTACACCACATACCCTCTACAAAAATCCGGTTGCGCCCTACGTTACCTATACTGGATGACACAATTTCAAATATCAACATTAATATTATTTCTTGATGCTGAAATGTCAATACGAATCAACAGGATTACCCATTGATATCGTCTCCTTTTGTATGCTATAAAGATCGCATTAAGTAATATTTGCAGGGGCAAACTTTAAATGCAGGTACAGGATCGGGTGCAAAGTGCCAATTAATACTGAAATAAAATAGAGATCTTACGCACTTCTTCATCTTTTAAAAAGACTGTACAAGCTCATTGCCTTGTGTTATTAGCCAAAAAATATACAAAAACCATTCAGGAGAAATTATATGTCCGGCCATTCCAAATGGAGCACCATAAAAAGAAAGAAGGGGGCTATCGATGCCAAGCGCGGTAAAATATTTACCAAGATCATCAAGGAAATAACATTGGCGGCAAGGCTCGGCGGCGGTGATGTCGAAGGAAACGCCCGGCTCCGGCAGGCGATTATGGCGGCCAAAGAAGAAAATATGCCCAAGGATAATATTGATCGGGCAGTTAAAAAAGGCATCGGTGGCGGAGAAGGTGCTGCAAATTTTGAAGAAGTTACCTACGAAGGTTACGGTCCCGCCGGTGTTGCCGTCCTGGTGGAAGTAATGACGGATAATAAAAATAGAACAGTCGCGGAAATCCGTCATATCCTTTCCAAACACGGTGGTAATCTGGGTGAAAATGGTTGTGTGGGGTGGATTTTTTCCAAAAAGGGCAGTATTGTCATCGACAAGAAAGAAGTTGATGAAGATGTGCTGATGGAGCTGGCGCTTGATGCCGGTGCGGAAGATGTCTTGAGCGAGGGCAATGAATTCGAAGTAGTTACCGATCCCGTCTCCTTTGAAGAAGTAAAAAAAGTAATTGATGCCAAGGGTATAAAACATCTGGAAGCCCGAATCGACATGATTCCGTCCAATACGGTTAAACTGGAACTGGGAAAGGCGGAGCAGATGCTCAAGATGATGGAAAAGCTCGAAGATAATGATGATGTACAGAACGTATACTCCAATTTTGACATTGATGAAGACGTGATGGAAAAACTCAGTGCCTGATTGAAGATTATTTTTTGATGGAATAAAATTGCGCATTTTAGGAATTGATCCCGGTAGCCACGTTACCGGTTATGGGGTGATTGAAAAAGAAAAAAACTATTTGCGATATGTTTTACACGGCGAAGTAAAACCACCCAAAGATTCACTTTTATCAACGGTGTTACTTTTCATCTTTCAGCAGTTATCCGCAGTGATTAAACAGACGCTTCCTGACGCTATCGCGGTAGAAAATATCTTTTACGGTAAGAATGTCCGCAGTTTGATCAAACAGGCACAGGTAAGAGGTTTGGTGATTTTTACCGCTTCCCAACTGGGTATCCCTGTTTTTGAAAATTCGCCGCTGGAAGTCAAACAGGCGGTGGTTGGCTACGGCCGGGCGGAAAAAAGGCAGGTGCAAAATATGGTGAAGGCTATCTTAAAACTTTCTTCTCTGCCGCCCGCTGATGCAGCCGATGCCCTTGCCGTTGCCGTCTGTCACGCCAATTTCCAAAAGGAAGAGACAATCTGATGATTGCTCTCATTTGCGGAAAAATCGCCTATAAAGAAATCGCCAGTGTGGTAGTTGACGCAAATGGTGTCGGTTATCGTGTTTTCATTCCGCTGACAACTTTTTATGAATTGCCGGACGCAGGTGAGTCCGTAACATTGCATGTACATACTCACGTCAAGGAAGACGCCATAAATTTATTCGGTTTTTATACAACACAGGAACGCGATCTTTTTCAATTGATGATTTCCGTCAGCGGCATCGGTCCGAAAATCGCCATGAATATCATTTCCGGCATCACGGCCGGTGAACTGTTTCAAGCCATATCCGGCGGCAATGTGGGAAAGCTGGTCGGCATTCCCGGAGTAGGCAGGAAAATGGCGGAGCGCCTGATTTTGGAGCTCAAGGAAAAAATTGCCAAGAAAATAACCCTGGAGCAGTCGCCGGCGGCAAGTGATCAGCAAAATGACGATGAGATGATCAGGGAAGATGTCCTGTCCGCTTTGGTTAACCTGGGGTATAAAAATAATACGGCAAAGGATGCTTTGGATAAGGTCCTGCAAATGACAGAGGAAAAGTTGTCTTTGGATGCGCTTTTGAAAAAGACCCTGAAAATTCTTGCGGGCTGATTGAATTACGGCAGGTAAAATATGGATGTAACCGTAAAAAATCCTTTAATAAATCCCATTTGCGCCGAAGACGAATCCGGTATTGAAGTTACTTTGCGCCCGGCGAAATTGACTGACTATATCGGCCAGGAAAAGATTAAAAATAATCTGGCAATTTTCATAGAAGCCGCCAGAAAACGACGTGAGGCCCTGGATCATGTTCTGCTGTACGGGCCGCCCGGTCTGGGAAAAACGACTCTGGCCTATATTATTGCCAGAGAGATGGGGGTGGATATCAAGGTTACTTCCGGCCCTGTCATTGAAAGGCCCGGTGATCTGGCGGCGATCTTAACAAATATGCACGAACATGAGATCCTCTTTATCGATGAAATTCACCGCCTCTCCCATGTGGTGGAAGAGATATTATATCCGGCGATGGAAGATTACCATATAGATATTTTAATCGGGCAGGGGCCGTCAGCCAGATCAATGAAACTGGAAATCCCCAAATTTACTCTGGTCGGTGCCACAACGCGCGCCGGAGCGCTCACTTCACCTTTACGCGACCGTTTTGGCATGCATTTTCGTCTGGAATTTTATACGCCGGAAGAACTGACCATAATTATCAAAAGGTCTGCTGCTATTTTAGGCGTAAATATGGCGGATGACGGAGCACGGGAACTGGCCAGGCGCGCCCGGGGAACGCCCAGAATTGCCAACCGGCTGCTGAAACGTGTTCGTGATTATGCTGAAGTTAAATCAGATGGAACAATTGACGGGGAAATCGCCAGGGCCGCTCTGGATGCTTTTGAAGTCGACCATAAAGGTTTTGATCAGATGGACAGAAGGCTGCTGATGACTATGATTGAAAAATTCAATGGCGGTCCAGTTGGTTTGGAAAGCCTGTCGGCGGCAATCGGGGAAGAAAAAACAACAATTGAAGATGTTTACGAACCATATCTGATTCAGGAAGGGTACTTGCAAAGAACTGCGCGGGGAAGAATTGCGTCGGCCA
>JBDKVD010000024.1:0-3532 GCA_039679325.1 Smithella sp. | reverse complement strand
TTTCCTCTTTGCTGAAGCGGTAAATCGATCCGGGTGCATCATCCACTTTGATAACATCAATAACGATGAGATTCCGGCATCCGCTGACAATATCCAGCAGGGCATATCCCAGCGTTCCACCGTCAATAATTCTTATTTCATCTGTAGCAGAATAGCGCCCGGATATCCAACGAACAAAATGAACACCGAAGCCTTCATCCTGAAGCAGAATATTTCCTATACCCAGAATAGTAACAAAATTTTTATCCGTCATAATTTACGTAAGAAAAAGGGGAAGATTCGTATGCCTCTCCCCCTTTTCGGATACTTCCTTTTAGTTTAATGCATAATTATTTTTTTATTCTTTTTCCTTTTTAAAAACTTTACCGCTGATCATGGATGAAATCGTTCCCCTTTGGAGGATTGCATCATACCAGAAGGCCATGTACATGTGCACCACAATAAACAAAATGAAGAACCAGGTAAAAACATGGTGAATGAAGCGAACCGTAGCAAGGCCACCCATCATATTTTCTACCGGTTTCACCAATTTATAGAGCAGCGCAGTGAGCCCGGCATGGTAACCCGCACCCATCAGGATCAGACCGGTAACAACGATAACCAAAACCATGAACAAAAGCCCCGCGTAGGCCAGAGACTGTAACGGGCCATACAACCATTTATGTTCCGGAGCTTCTTTTTCAATAAGCAGATAAAATTTTATCTGCTTGATAGTTGCCTTTATATCCATAAAGGCAAAGAAATCTTTCCAATCCGCATGAAACTTGGAGAAAAACGCCAGGTAAATTCGCCAGAGAAAAAGGAAAAAGAGGATCATCCCAAATAAAATATGGATGAAACGTATATCTCCCATTAAGAACTTATTTATTGTTTCACCTGCTCCGACGGTAAACGGATCGGCAATATAAAAACCGGTGGCAATTAGAATAAATATTGATATTGCCATGGCCCAGTGGTTAATCCGTATAGCCACGGACCATTCTTTGTGGGCAACAATCTTTTCCACTGTAACCTCCTTATCACTTTACGCCACTTTAAATTGTTTGACCTCATTCGTCTTGGGATCAATAATATGTACTGCACAGGCCATGCACGGATCAAACGAATGGATTGTGCGGATAATTTCCAGCGGCTGATCAACTTTCGCCAGTTTTGTTCCAATGAGAGATTCTTCATAAGGACCACGTGCGCCTTTTTTATCACGCGGCGAGCAGTTCCATGTAGAGGGAACAACCGCCTGATAATTGGCGATGACTCCCTTTTCGATGTTGATCCAGTGGCCTAAGGCACCGCGCGGCGGTTCGGTCATACCCCGGCCCTGAGCCGGCTTTTGAGGTACGTCGCACCGCGTCCAGGTTCTCGTATCTCCCTTCTTGATATTGGCGATAAGTTCATTTACCCACGCTTCCGTGTTGTCGGCGACAAGCTTGGTTTCCAAAGCGCGGGCGGCCGTGCGGCCGAGAGTCGAGAAGAGAACCGTTGCCGGCAGTCCGGTTGCTTTCAATGTCGAATCCACCAATTCCTTCATAGGCTTATAGCCCTGAGCATAACCAACAACGAAGCGGGCCAGGGGGCCTACTTCATAAGGAAGCCCGTCGTAACGCGGTGCTTTACACCAGGAATATTTTTCGTCTCCCTTTAGATGCCCTTCTTTATCATAGCCTGTATATTTGGGCTCGGTTGTTCCTTTGTAAGGATGCTGCGGCTCGTTATCCCTGTACCAGGAATGGGTTGCCTCTTCCGTAATCTTGGTTTCGTCCACTTTCAAAGGCTTTGCCAAATTTCTATCTTTAACAATTCCTCCGGGGAAGAGCAGATTATTCCAATCATCATCGAGCGGAAATCCGCCATAGGCTAAATAGTTTTTCACTCCTCCGCCGATACCGCTCAGGCCTTCACCCTTGTAATAGGTCGCGGCAAGAAGAACATCCGGTATATAGGCTGTTTCCACAAAATTCTTCACTTCCTTGAAGCGGAACAAATACTGCCCTAAACGTTCAGCATCAAGAGCATCCATAACGGAAGTTACCCCGCCGACAACCAGGCTTTGAGGATGGGGATTTTTACCGCCAAATATAGACATCATCTGGGCGGCGACCTTAGAAACGGCCAACGCATCCAGGTAATGAGAAAGAATAATCAGGTTTGCTTCCGGAGGCAGCTTATAAGAGGGATTGCCCCAGTAAGCATTGGCAAAAGGTCCAAGGCGTCCGGATTTAACAAATTTGGTCACCCTATCCTGAACCGCCTTATAGTGAGTTGCCGAGCAATTGTAAGGATTGGGACAGTAAGCTTTGGCCATATCCACTGCCTTTTTCGGATCAGCCGAAAGGGCGCTCACCACATCCACCCAATCCAGACCGTGCAGATGATAGAAGTGCATGGGATGGTCATACATATACAGGGCGGCATTAATAAGGTTGCGAATGATTCGGGCATTGGGCGGCGGTTTGATTCCAAAGGCGTCTTCACAGGCTAAAATACTCGCTTCGTAATGAACATAAGTACATACACCGCAAAATCTTTGGACAATCAGACCGGCGTCACGCGGGTCGCGGCCCTTCAATATTGTTTCAAAGCCGCGCCAGAGGGTAATGCTGCTCCAGGCATCTTTAATTACATTGCTATCATCAACTTCGACTTCAATTCTTAAATGTCCTTCAATCCTGGTGATCGGATCGACAATGATTCTTTTAGTCATGTTTTTCCTCCTGATCTTTCATCCGGTCATCATCTTTATGCCTGATTGCACTTCCGACTGCATGAGCGGCGACTCCGGCTACGGCAACACCAGTTAAAGCAATGCCGATATTGTCAACCGTTCTTTCACCACCACCATAAGTTTTTTCATGAATCGGTTTTTCCAATGGGGCCATGGTATCCCAGAAGCCGGGTTCGGTGCATCCGATACAACCATGACCGGCCATAATCGGCCAGGAAATGCCGTCATTGAAACGGACTTTACCGCAATTGGCATAAGTATAGGGGCCTTTGCAGCCTACCTTATATAAACACCAGCCTTTTATCGCTGCGGCATCACCCCACTCTTCGACGAATTCACCGGCATCGTAATGCGGTCTTCTTTCGCAGAAATCATGGATACGTTTTCCATAAGCCCAAAGCGGCCGGCCTAAAGAATCCAGAGGAGGCACTGAACCAAACAATAAATAATGCAGGACGGTTCCGGTAAAATTAAGAGCGTTGGGAGGACAACCGGCGATATTGACGGTTTTAATTCCGATGGCCTCACTGATTCCCACGCAGTCGGTGGGATTGGGTTTTGCTGCGGGAATATTGCCGTATGCCGAGCAGGAACCGATGCATACTACAGCTGCCGCTTTGGATGTAACTTCTTTGGCGACCTGAATACCGGTTTTCCCTTTCGGACCGAGTGTCAAATACATGCCACGCAAATCACGGGGAAGAGCGCCTTCAATGACACAGATAAATTTGCCGGCAAAATCATGGATTGCTTTTTCCAGATTCTCTTCCGCCTGATATCCGGATGCGGCCATCAACGTTTCGTGATATT
>JBDKVD010000023.1:0-3245 GCA_039679325.1 Smithella sp. | reverse complement strand
GGCCATTGGTGGAAAATGTGAAGAATTACACGGCCACAACTTTAAAGTGGAAGTAACCGTGGCAGCACAAGATCTCAATAAGTCAGGAATATTAATTGATTTCCGGAATGTAAAAGAATGGCTTCAGGAAATACTCGACAAGCTGGATCATAAGCATCTGAATGAATTCCCTGCTTTCCTAGGGGAAAATCCTTCTTCCGAAAATATTGCTCTTTATATATACAAAGAAATGAAATTAAAAGCCCGGCAGGCCGAATTAAAGGTAGCGCGTGTTAAAGTTTGGGAATCGGAAAACGCCGCGGTGACTTATATAGAAAATGATTGACATTCAAAACCAAAAAGATTTCCGTAATATTGATATCAAAAAGGTTGGCGTTAAAAATATCAAGTATCCTGTTATTGTTCTTGACCGCGCCCGCGGAACACAGCCTGTAAATGCAACAATAAACATGTACGTCAATCTGCCTCATCATTTCAAAGGCACACATATGAGTCGTTTTGTGGAAGTGCTCAATGAATTTAAAGGGCAGATCAATATTAAGACTTTTCAAACAATATTGGAAAAAACTCGCCAAAAATTGCACGCGCAGTCAGCTCACATGGAAATTGAATTTCCGTATTTCATGGAAAAGACGGCTCCCGTATCGCATGCGAAAAGTTTTATGGAATACCGCTGCCTTTTTGCCGGTGAAAATAATGTCGACAAAACAGATTTTCTGGTCGGGGTTATAGTTCCGGTTACCACCGTATGCCCATGTTCCCGTGAAATCAGTAAATTCGGCGCACACAACCAGCGCAGTATTGTTACGGTAAAATTGCGTTTTAAAAAATTCTTCTGGATCGAAGACATTATAAAAATCGTGGAAGAATCGGCCAGTGGCGAGGTGTATTCTCTTCTGAAACGTGTTGATGAAAAATATGTTACTGAAAAGGCTTATGAAAATCCTAAATTTGTCGAGGACGTCGTCCGGAGTGTAGCGGTAAAACTAAACGCCGATAATAATTTTGTCTGGTACAGTGTTGAAGCGGAAAATTTTGAAAGCATACATAATCACAGCGCCTATGCTTATGTAGAGAAAGGATGAACTCATGGCCGACACAAAATCAGACCGGTTTTTTAATTTGTATAAACAGGGTTTTATCCGCACAGCCGTCTGCATTCCGGAAGTCAGGGTTGCCGATACATTTTTCAACACGAAAAAAACCATAGAATTAGCGAAAATAGCTGCTTCTCAAAAGGCAATATTAGCAATTTTCCCGGAGCTGGGTCTGTCTGCGTACTCTAACGATGATCTTTTCCATCAGGATGCCCTTCTACAAAGCGTGCAGGAAGCACTTATTACTATAAAAAAAGCTTCCGAAAAAATTAACCTGATTATGGCGGTGGGAGCGCCTTTGCAAATCGATTGCCGGCTTTTCAATTGCGCCGTTGTTTATTACCATGGTCAAATAATTGGCGTTGCCGTCAAATCTTATTTACCCAATTATCGTGAATTTTACGAAGGAAGGCAATTTACACCCGCATCAGCCGCTCTTTCCGGCAAAATAGAATTAGCCGGGCAAAAAGACATACCTTTTGGCGCAAATATAATTTTTAAAGTGGCCAACATAAATAATTTCAACATTTTTTTGGAAATATGCGAGGACTTATGGGTTCCGATTCCCCCGTCCAGCTTTGCTTCCATGGCCGGAGCTACCGTCATCGGCAATCTTTCGGCATCCAACATTACCATCGGCAAATCCGAATATCGCCATCAGCTGGCAGCTAATCAGTCGGCACGCTGTGTTGCCGCTTATTTATATGCGGCCGCCGGTAGCGGTGAATCCACAACCGACCTGGCCTGGGACGGCCATGCGATGATTTATGAAAATGGTACCATGCTTGCGGAATCAGCCCGCTTTTCGCAGCAGGCGCAGATTATTTACAGCGACATAGATCTGGACCGCCTGGCGCAGGACCGGATGCGGCTGAATTCTTTCAGTCAAAATATAACGAGCCATAAAGATAAGCTTTCTTCGTTCCGTAAGGTTGAATTTGAAGTAGATATTCCTCAAGGCCGGCTTCTGCTGGATCGAGAATATCCCCGATTTCCTTACATTCCCGCCGATCCATCCAAACGTGACCTGCGCTGCTATGAAGCTTATAACATTCAGGTACAGGGCCTTGCCAAACGTCTTCGGGCTTCGGGTATTAACAATATTGTTATCGGAGTTTCCGGTGGACTCGATTCCACACATGCCCTTATTGTTGCCGCAAAAACAATGGATCTTTTAGGCCTCCCGCATTCCAACATTAAAGCTTATACGTTACCCGGTTTTGCCACGACATCAAAAACATACAATAATTCCCTTAAACTGATGAACGCTTTAAATGTCGAAGCCAATGAAATTGATATCAAACCGGCAAGTCTGCAAATGTTTAAGGACATAAAGCACCCCTATGCCAATGGTAAAGAAATATACGATATCACTTTCGAAAATGTACAAGCCGGACAGCGCACCGCCTACCTGTTCCGCCTGGCCAATATGAGAACGGCGCTTGTAGTGGGTACCGGAGATTTGAGCGAGCTGGCGCTGGGTTGGAGCACTTACGGCGTCGGCGATCACATGTCTCATTACAATGTGAACGCCAGCGTACCGAAAACCCTTATCCAACATCTGATCCGCTGGGTTGCGGGGAGCAATCAATTTTCGCCGGAAGTTTCTAAAATTCTGATAGATGTACTGGATACGGAAATCTCACCGGAACTCATTCCGGGCGAATCAGGTACAGACCCTCACCAAAAAACGGAAGATTTCATCGGACCATACGAACTGCAGGATTTTAACAACTTCTATATAACACGTTTTGGCTACAAACCCACTAAAGTAGCATTTCTGGAATACTGCACCTGGAAAGACAAAAACCGGGGAGTTTGGCCGGATATCCCAGCCGATAAAAGCAATTCTTATTCTCTAAAAGAAATTAAAAAATGGCTGTATGTTTATTTATACCGGTTTTTTAAAACATCCCAATACAAACGTTCCTGTGTGCCCAACGGACCAAAAGTCGGCTCAGGCGGCTCACTGTCACCACGCGGCGATTATCGCGCACCCAGTGACAGCGAACCGGATGTCTGGCTTAAAAACTGGGAAAGCATTCCAGAGGATGATAGTTGAAGGAAGTTCAAAGACAACACTCCGCTAAAAGGATTATCTTTTCTGCAAAGCTTTTTTTAACTTTTCCGCAAGCGTTCCGGTTCCGC
>JBDKVD010000022.1:0-15606 GCA_039679325.1 Smithella sp. | reverse complement strand
TCAAAAACAACCGTTTTTGCCCCATAAACAAGAATTTTATTATCCAGATGCAGGCGCAAGGCGCGGGCGAGCACTATCCTTTCGAGATCCTTGCTTTTGGTTTGAATGTCGGCGATTGTATCGCGATGGCTGATTTTGATTACATCCTGCGCAATGATCGGTCCTTCATCAAGATTTTCCGTTACGTAATGGCCGGTGGCCCCGATGATCTTCACACCGCGGTCATAGGCCTGCTGATAAGGATTGGCCCCGGCAAAAGCAGGCAAAAAGGAATGATGAATATTGATGATTTTATAAGGGTAAACCTTAAGAAATTTTTCGGTCAGAATTTGCATATACCTCGCCAGCACCACCACATCTATATTCATCTGCCGTAAAAGTTCAATTTCAAGCTTTTCCTGACTGGCCTTATTGTGCGCCGTAACAGGAAAATGAAAAAATTTAATGCCGAATTGTTCCACCGACTCACGGGCGTCAGGATGATTACCGATCACCAGAGGTATCACCGCTTTAAATTCACCCATTCGATGACGCAACAGCAAGTCATTCAGGCAATGAATATATTTGGACACGAAAATGGCCATCCGGGGAACATAATCGGTAAAGTGCAAAGCCCATTTCATCTCAAACGGAGAGGCGAGTTTTTCAAATTCCGCCGGAATTTCCTCGCGGCTGAGCGCAAACCCTTTCAGCTCCCACTCAATCCTCATAAAGAATATTTTCCCTCTTTTGGAGGTATACTGGTCGGCATGAATTATATTTCCGTTATGACTGAATATAAAATTGGAAATTTTGGCAACCAAGCCTTTACGGTCGGGACAGGACAAAAGTAAGATCGCATGAACATCACTCATAAAAGCAGCCTCTTTGGGGTTAAAATAAATGCGGTAACTTATAGAAGGATTGGCGTTGCAGGTCAAGCTTAAAAATGTTACAAGACGGCGCCTTTAAGTAAAGATAAGAGGAGATTCCATATTAATGAAACTGATTGAAGAAATAATTCTTCCCAACGGACTGAAATTGATTATTTCCGATTTATCCCGCGCTATTGCCGCCGATACGGTCAAAATTGAAGTTGCCTTTAAAATCGATATCGACTTAAAAGAGTCATTCTTCCAGAATATGGCTGATTATCAGGATGTAAAAAAATTTTTCGGCGACAAACTTGTATTCGAAAATAAAGAGGAAAGAACTTTCGTCGAAAAAGAGAGAGGCGAAGCCGTCCGCGAGGAATTAATCAATACATTCAAAAAGAATTTACTTAATTACCTGGGAACAGAGAATTTTGGCGCTAAATATGCTCTGTCACTGCTTCGGGACATCAGGAAGAATCCTTATAAGTATCAATGCAGATTAGATGATGAAACATGATCAAGTATAACTTTGACGAGCTGTTGCTTGCCGCCGATAAACCCAGCCGCTACATTGGCTCCGAAGTCAATTCCGCCTACAAAGAAAATGCCGAAATTAATTTTCTTCTAGCTTTCCCGGATACTTATGAAGTCGGCATGTCGCATTTGGGCTTAAAGATTCTCTATGAAATATTAAATGGCATTCCCTATGTAGCGGCACAAAGATGTTTTGCTCCCTGGCCGGACCGGGAAAAGCAGCTGCGGCAATCCCTGATGCCGCTTACTTCTCTGGAAACGCAAACGCCTTTGAAGGATTTTGATGTTGTCGGGTTTTCCCTCCAATATGAATTATCCTACACTAATGTCTTGACCATGCTGGATCTGGGCGGTGTACCGCTCCGAAGAGTTAATCGTCGTGACGGTGATCCGCTGATAATTGCGGGAGGCCCCTGTTGTTTTAATCCGGCGCCAATGGTTGATTTTATTGATGCCTTTGTCATCGGGGAAGGTGAAGAAGTTGTTGCGGACATCACAGACACCATCCGGGCCGGCAAGAAAAACAACCTCTCCCGGCAGGAGTTAATTTTGCAACTGGCTAAAATTCCAGGTGTTTATGTTCCAGCCGTGCATAATCAAAATAAAATCATCAAAAAAAGAACCGTAGCGGACCTCAACGCTTGGCCGTACCCGGTTGCACCCGTTGTCCCCTTAATGCAAACCATACATGACCGCATTACCCTGGAAATAGCCCGCGGATGCACCCGCGGATGCCGCTTTTGCCAGGCGGGAATGCTTTGGCGGCCTTACAGAGAAAGAAACTCGTCCCTGATCAAGGAAATGGCGGCCAAATCGCTGGCCAAAACCGGATATGACGAAATATCGCTTTTAGCTTTGAGCTCCGGTGATTACAGTTGTCTCGAACCTTTATTAAAAGACTTGATGAACCGGTATTATGCCGACCGTATTGCTCTGGCGCTGCCGTCCTTGCGGGTGGAGACACTGACCGGAATATTAATCGACGAAATCAAACGCACCCGCAAAACCAGCTTTACACTGGCTCCGGAAGCAGGAACGGATAAAATGCGTCGGACTATTAATAAAGGAAATACGGCTGCTGATTTGCTGGCCACAATCGACAAGGTTTTTGCCGCCGGCTGGAAGTCAACCAAACTTTATTTTATGATCGGGCTGCCGGGGGAATCGCAGGAAGATCTGGAAGGTATCATCGATCTGGGCTATCAGGCGCTGCGGACAGCTAAACACCGTGGACAGGTAACAATCAGCCTTTCTACATTTGTTCCCAAACCGCACACTCCTTTTCAGTGGCACCGCCAGATTTCGCTTGCCGAAACTTATGAAAAACAGGACTTTATCCGGCGGCAAATCCGCAACCGCAATCTCAGTGTAAAATGGCATGACGCCCGGATGAGCATGCTGGAAGGATTATTTTCCCGCGGTGATGAAAAACTCGGCAAACTTCTGGAAACGGCATATCAGAAAGGTTGCCGTTTTGACGGCTGGACTGATGTGCTCAATTTCCATCTCTGGCTGGAAGCACTGGCGGAAACAGGGATCAATCCGGAAGATTATACCCGCGAAAGGAACACAAACGAAACATTACCCTGGGATAATATTGACTGCGGGGTGAGCCGTGAATTTCTGCTTGCCGAACGGCAAAAAGCCGCCGATTGTCTGGATACGGAAGATTGCCGCACTCACGGCTGTCGGAAATGCGGTGTTTGTGATTTCGAGACCACAAAAAATATTTTTTCCGCAAGCGAAGACAAAATCGAGCAGGCAGTCAGTGCACCTTCCAGTCCCTTTTCCAATCTTCCGATTATTGAGAAGCATTACCGTTTCACATTTATGAAAGCCTCACGCGCGCGGTTCCTCTCCCATCTGGAATTATCTGCGGCGTTAATCCGCGCCCTGCGCCGCAGCAGCCTGTCTTTATCCTATTCCGCAGGTTTCCACCCCCATCCGAAAATATCATTTGCTGTGGCAACATCGGTGGGCATGGAAAGCCTGCAGGAGTTTGCCGATGTAACCGCTCGAAAATACCCGGCAAATTTATCATTTTTGCAAAATGAAATCAATAATACCCTCCCCGCCGGGGTGGAAATTCGGGAAATCCGGGAAATGGCTTTCGGTGAAAAAGATTTGGCGCAGGCACTGCGGGGCTTTTGCTACGAACTGCACCTCCCCACAGAGATTGATTCCGCCCGTTTAGCCGCGTTGAAAAATAATATTGACAAATTCCTGGCCTCAACGGAATTTATCATTAAAAGAAAAGCAAAAGGAAAAATTATTTCGAGAGATATTCGTCCCTTCGTGGAGCAAATGATCCTTGACTCAACAGAAAAGAAAGTGTCTTTAACCATTCGGCATGCCCAGCGGGGATCGGCCAGACCCCAGGATATAATAGAGCATGTTCTGGGATTTAATGAAGAAGAAAACAGGCAGATTCGTGTTGTGAAAGTGATAACGCTGCTTGATTAAGAATATTTTCTTTGTCATATCAAGTACTTGATTTTCAAAAATCAATAATTAAAAAATATTATTGTAAAAGCTAAATCTTATTGACAAACAGATGCAAATTAACTATAAGTCTCGGTCTTAATCAAATGATAAGGATAAGCTTATGTATGCAGTTATAAAAACAGGTGGAAAACAGCATAAGGTAAGCGAAGGCGATATTTTAGCCGTCGAAAAGCTTGCCGGTGAGAAGGGCTCGGAAGTTATTTTTAACGAAGTTCTAATGGTTGCTGACGACAACAACGTTAAAATCGGCAAACCGTTTGTTGAAGGCGCCACGGTTACGGGAGAAATCGTAGTCCAGAAGAAGGGGCCCAAAATTCATGTTTTCAAAATGACCCGCCGCAAAGGGTTTAAGAAAAAAACCGGACATCGGCAGTCATTAACCAGCATGAAAATAAAGAAGATTTCAATTTAAGCGGAGGAAGTCATGGCACATAAAAAAGGCCAGGGAAGTTCTCGTAACGGTAGAGACAGTAACGCCCAGAGGCGCGGCGTTAAAGTATTTGGCGGCGAGAAAATCCATGCAGGATCAATAATCGTGCGGCAGGTAGGAACAAAAATTCATCCGGGTAATAACGTCGGGTTGGGAAAAGACTATACTATTTTTTCTTTGATTGACGGTGTGGTTAAATTTGAAAGACTCGACAAAACCAGAAAAAAGGTAAGCGTTTACGCCTTATAAAATTCCCCAATACTATAACAACCACAAAAGGCGCTTAAATAAAGCGCCTTTTTCATTTAATAAAAACTTATGAAGTTTGTCGATGAAGTAAAAATTTATATAAGGGCGGGACACGGCGGAGCCGGCTGTGTAAGTTTTCGCAGGGAGAAATTTATACCGCGCGGTGGTCCCGACGGCGGCGAAGGCGGCAAGGGCGGCGATGTAATATTTCGCACCTCGGAAAGCCATCGCACTTTACTGGACTTAAGATACCAGCAGCAGTTTCTGGCGAAAAACGGCGATCCCGGTTCAGGAAACAACCGTAGCGGTAAAAGCGCTGTTGATTTGGAAATAACAGTACCCGTGGGCACGGTTATAAAAGATTTTGAAACAGGTGAAATCCTTGCCGATTTGCCTGTCGCCGGTCAAACTTATGTAGCCGGCCACGGCGGTATCGGCGGCAAAGGTAATTCTCATTTTGCCACATCGACCCATCAAACACCGCGTTTTGCTCAGGAAGGAATGCCCGGTGACGAACGCTGGTTAAAACTGGAGCTGAAGCTGCTGGCCGACGTCGGTATAATCGGCTTCCCTAACGCCGGAAAATCGACTTTTATTTCGCATGTATCCGCAGCCCGCCCGAAAATTGCCGATTATCCATTTACAACACTTACCCCGCATCTGGGCGTGGTTAAACATCTCGACAGCAACAGTTTCGTTATGGCTGATATTCCGGGGCTGATCCCGGGTGCTCATGAAGGGCACGGGATGGGCATCCAATTCTTAAAACACGTGGAAAGGACAGCACTTCTCCTCCATATTATCGATATTTCCGATGAAGCCAACAACAATGCGCTCTCGAATTTTAAGGCGATCAACAAAGAGCTGGAGTTTTACAATCCGCAGTTGCCGGCAAAGCCGCAAATCGTGGCTCTCAATAAGATAGATCTTCCCTATGTGCGAGAGCAGGTGAAAAAAGAAGTTGCGCGATTCAAGAAAAAAGGCATAATACTGCATCCTTTTTCCGCCGCAACCGGCGAAGGGATAAAGGAAATACTTAACGAAATAATTGAGAAATTAAACAAAAAGTAAAATTCACACTATGCATGATGACCTTCGGCTTAAAACTCTGGCCCATACCAAAAAAATTCTCATAAAAATCGGTTCGGCAGTACTCACCGGCGCAGACGGCCTTGATCTTAAAATCATCAATTCTCTGGTCGCCGAAATGTCCGAGCTTGTGCATCATGGTTATTCGGTAGTTCTCGTCAGCTCCGGGGCAATTGCATCGGGCAAACACCGTCTGAATATAACAGGCAAACTGAAAAGCATTCCGGAAAAGCAGGCTGCCGCCGCCGTCGGGCAGGGTCGCCTGATGCGTGTTTATTCCAAGTCGTTCGAAAAAAAAGGCATTTACGTCGCTCAAATTCTGCTGACTCTTTCCGATCTCACAAACCGGCAGAGATTTTTGAATATCCGCAACACTCTTTCCACCCTGATGGACTGGAAAGTAATACCTATAATTAACGAAAATGATACCGTTGCCGTTGACGAAATCAAGTTTGGCGATAATGACAACCTCGCCTCTATGATTGCTAATATTGTAGAGGCTGATCTTTTTATTAATCTGACCAATATCGAGGGCTTATACGACCGCAATCCTGCCGAATTCAAAAAAGCCAGGTTCATCGGGCTGGTCTCCGAATTCACAGACGAAATTGAAGCCATTGCCACGGCCCAAACATCGTCGGTCGGTACAGGCGGCATGAAAAGTAAAGTTCTGGCCGCCAAGAAAGTTACAGCTATCGGTATTCCCTGCATCATTGCCCCCGGTAAAAGAAAGAAGGTTTTAACCGACATCATCTCCGGAAATGAAATAGGCACGCTTTTTCTGCCCATGGCCGACCGTTTAAACAGCAAGAAATACTGGATTGCCTTTACGCTGCGCTCCCGGGGCAAATTGATTGTTGATGACGGCGCCCGGAAAGCACTCCTGGAAAAGGGTAAAAGCCTTCTTCCTTCAGGAATTATCGATGTCGAAGGAGATTTTAGCTTAGGCGATCCGGTAAGTTGTGTGGACCGCGAGGGAACGGCAATAGCCAAGGGTCTTGTTAATTTCAGTTCCGGTGAAATCCGCAAAATTATGGGGTTGAAAACAGCAAAGATTGAACCGACCCTGGGACATAAAGACTACGAAGAAGTCATCCACCGCGACAATCTGGTTATTACCAGGCAAAATACAAAAAGCAAAATATGACAACCTCGTAAAAAGGCCGGATGCGGCGTTGCGCTTCATCCCTCGTCACTGCGGCGTACGCTAAGTACGCCTCGTTCCTTATGATTCGCACGCCTTGCCTGCGACCTTTTTACAAGGTCGTCTAAAAAAATGTAATTACATTTCCACGCGTGTTACGATCCCCTGCAGACGGCTGGGCGGCAACTTGCTGAACTGAACAAAATTGGGGGTGATCCGTCTGATCAGGTTGAATATACGCCAGATTGGATTGCGGGTGATAATATCCTCCACGCCATAGAAAATGACTTTCTCCTGAATGCCATATTCTTTGATCAGGCCTTCGATATTGAGGACTTCCCGATAACCGGCTTGAATGTCGAGTGACTCCAGCCCAGGTGCAATATTCTGATCCAGATGAACCTGGACACCGAAGGGTTCATCGGTCCGGTTAATGGAAATCAGAATATTCCGTTCATAGATGATGTTGCTGCGGAAGATGCTGTGGACAATGTAAGGTGAGATCATCTTTTGATCCCGACAGAAATACAGGGCTGTTCCGGCGATATTCCTGCCTTTGGCATATATTTGTTCGTAACTGATGAGAAATGTTTCCAGATCCAATGGACGCAGGGAATTATAAAGGTGCTTCTGCCCCTTCGTCCAAATAAGAATCAGGGATAGAGGAATAGCGGACAGAATAAGCGCCCAATAAGCACCATGGGGTAACTTGCTCAGGGTGGATACAAAATAGGTAAAAGCAATGCCGCTCACAACAGCGGCTATGGGAAGTTTCCATCTCAACATTTTGATCTGAGAGAATATCATTACCATCATCAAACCTGTAATCGTCATCGATCCGGTTACCGCCATGCCGTATGCCGCAGCCAGGTTTTCCGATTTTTGGAAAATCATTATCATTAAAATAACCGCACACATCAATAGCCCGCTGACAACAGGAATGTGAATCTGTGATTTGATCTGACTGGACGTGTACTCAACCTTCATCAAAGGCATAATCCGTGTTGTGATTCCCTGATACACTACGGAAAATATCCCGCTGATAATTGACTGCGAGGCGATAATGGTCGCCAGAACGGTAAGCAGGAGAAAAGGGATGTAAAAAAATGGGGCCTGGTATTGTATCATTCCGAAGAGCAGGGACTTCACTTCAGGGTTTCTAATGGCGAAGACACCCTGCCCCATGTAATTGAGAAGAAGTGCGGCAAATACGAAATACCACGCATGCAGGATCGGCTTCTTGCCCAGGTGTCCCATATCGGCATACAGCGCCTCCCCTCCGGTTGAGCAGAGAATAACCTCGGAAAGGACAAAAAATCCCACTATTCCATTTTCCGAAAGGAACTTAAAAGCATAATAGGGACTTACGGATTTCAGTATTCCCGGCATGGTAACAACTGATATAAGCCCCGTTACCGCCAGACAAATAAACCAGCACACCATAACCGGACCGAATATCCTGGCGACTTTATCCGTTCCCTTGGATTGAAGGGCAAAAAGACCGATAGTAATCGCGATCGCGATCATTATCAGGATTTCCAGCCGCAGATTTTCCAGGCCCGGAATAAGCAGCATTCCCTCCACGGCGGATAAAATAGTAATTGCCGGCGTTATGGCCCCGTCACCCAACAGGAGCGAAACACCGAGAAAGGCAAGAAATCCGGCAAAAGCCAGCTTGCGCCCTGACTTGAGCTTTTTTCTCAGGATTTCCCGCAGCATTATTTCCCCGCCTTGTCCCTTATAAGCAAGACTCATCGCCAGCCAGGCGTACTCGACAGTAACAAGAAGGAGCATTGTCCAGACAACGAGGGAAAGTATCCCGAGGACACTCTGCTCGGTTCT
Source organism: Smithella sp. (assembly GCA_039679325.1). Taxonomy (GTDB): domain Bacteria; phylum Desulfobacterota; class Syntrophia; order Syntrophales; family Smithellaceae; genus MVRV01. The sequence goes on along the minus strand of JBDKVD010000022.1, from coordinate 6,959 downwards.
GGGAGTCAGGGCAAACACAACGGTCAGGGTATAGATGGGGCTTGTACCGATATCGCCAAACACTATCCCCATTGAGTGGATGACGCCGCCCCAAAAAGAATCGTGCCCGCTGTTTTTTAACATTCTCTATTTTCTCCTTGCTTTTGGAGTACCCGGCGGTACCTATAGCAGAAATCATGGATGATTCCAAACAGTAATCTTCATATATATTCTCCCATACATTTAACTACTTACAAAAAATGTAGTCTTTTTTTATCGTGCAGCGGCAATCAGATAGTCGATTGGGCTGTAACGACCTTATGGATTTTTTTACCTAATGAAATTGGGGCCACGGGCCGTCTTGCTTTCCTGTAGTAAAAATAACAGCGGCAAAATTTCTCTTAATTTTTCCAGCAATTCGTCCGAAAAAGCTTGCATATAAGGCAAACAAAATAACGGGGAGGATCCATGATTCCATTAATCGTACTTATTGTTATTATTGCGTTATTTACTTTTTATTTTGTAGGCATCTATAACAGTCTGGTCTTCCTGCGCAATCAATACATGAATGCGTTCAAACAAATTGATGTCCAATTGAAACGCCGCTACGATCTCATTCCCAATCTGGTGGAAACCGCCAAAGGCTATCTGGCGCATGAACGGAAAACATTGGAAGAAGTCATCAAAGCCCGCAATATCGCCTATGATGCCAGCAAAGTTGCCGCTTTCAATCCTGGTAACACCAAAGCCATGAATGAATTATCACATGCAGAGGGATTTTTAAGCAGCATGATGAGTAGACTGCTTGCCGTTGTTGAATCGTATCCCGATCTTAAGGCCAATCAAACCATCGGATCTTTAATGGAAGAATTAACTTCGACGGAAAACAAAATTTCCTTCGCCCGTCAGGCTTACAACGACAGCGTTGCCGATTATAATACCAGACGAGAACAGTTTCCCGCGAGTATCATTACTAACTCCTTTAACTTTCATGCCGCGCAACTTCTGGAAGCTGTGGAAATTGCCGAAGAAAGAAAAGCTCCTCAAGTATCATTTACCTGATCAGGCTATGGACACCATTCAATAGATATAAAATGACCAATCGGCGTTCGACCAATTTTTTTACCCGACAGGAGCAAGCCCGCAGTAATTGCCGGAATCTTGTAGTAGTGTTCATTGTAGCCCTGCTTGCCATTATTATCGCTATCTATTTTGCATTTCGCCTCATCTGCTACATTAATTTATCGACAAATGTCTTTACTACATCAGAGACAGCCACCAATCTTATGCAGCGCAGTTCCTTTTTATGGTGGGACCCGGCAATTTTTATTCTGGTCTTCATCGGAGTTATTCTTTTTATTTTCACAGCCGGCATAATCAAAATGCGTCAATTGCAGAAAGGCGGGGGAGCAGTAGCGAAAATGCTGGGCGGAAGATGTGTCGCTAAAAGCACAAATATTCCGGCGGAACGACAATTGCTGAATGTAGTGGAAGAAATGGCCATCGCTGCGGGCATTCCCGTACCGGAGGTTTACATTCTGGAGAAAGAAACAGGCATTAACGCCTTTGCCGCCGGCCTGACTATAAACGACGCAGCAGTCGCCGTAACACAGGGCGCTCTGGAGAAGCTTAACCGAGACGAATTACAGGGAGTGGTAGCCCATGAATTCAGCCATATTCTGAATGGAGATATGCGCCTGAATATTCAACTGATGGGAATAATTTACGGCATTCTTATCGTAGGCATTATCGGCGGAGAAATCCTGGATAATCATCGCATCTCCTCAAAATCTATCGTCCTTTTTATTGCAGGCCTGCTGCTGACGATAATCGGTTATATTGGAACATTCACCGGCAGGTTAATCCAAAGCGCTGTTTCCCGGCAAAAAGAATTTCTGGCCGACGCCTCGGCGGTCAAGTTCACCCGCAACCCGCTGGGGCTGGCTTCCGCGTTAAAAAAAATCGGCGGATATATTTACGGCTCACAGATCACTTCCCCGACAGCCCTACAAGCCAGTCATCTGTTTTTCGGTAAATCAGGCAGCGACTTTCTTTTTCCGGATTTTTTAGCTACACATCCGCCGCTCAGCGAACGCATTCTGCTTCTCGATCCTTCCTTCGACGGCATTTATCCCCGAGTGGAAGGCGACGGACAAACCTTTCCATCCATACAGCGGTCCAGCGCTTTATCCGCCATGGACAACTCTGATTCCCCCTCACCCGGCTTAATGCCGGCCACAGTGAAAGCCACGGACATTGTTGACTGCGTCTGTAGTCCCAACCTGTCTAATTTACAACGTGTTTCCGACATTTTATCCTCCATTCCACAACAATTAAAAGACATGTTAAACACACCCGCAGGAAGCGCCATCTTAATTTATGCCTTACTGACAGGAAATAAATGTGCGGAGAGGGAACTTCAGCTCAGCACCATTGCCAGGTCTTTTGCTGCCCCTGGAAATAATGAAGATTTTCTGTATTTATGTGAACTTGCGGCTAATCTGAAAGATGAACAAAAATTACCTCTCGTTGAGCTGGCCTTGCCTTCTTTGCGCCAACTGTCGGTTATGGAAAGAACAAACTTATTGGAAACCGTTGATTCTCTGATTCAAGCCGATGGAGAGATTACTTTGTTTGAATTTTCCCTGCAGTGGATAGTGCAGCAATATTTGAGCAAAAATGGAAAAGCCTTTGAAAAAACCGGATATTCTCATATTTCTCAAGTCGGCTACCATATTTTAATAGTTCTAAGAGCATTAGCCAACGCCGGAAACAGGGGAAACAGTGACGCGGCGCAACTCGCTTTTAATGCCGGTGTGTCGCGCATTCCGGAGTTGGCCTGTAAAAGCCCCGATTACTATTACACCGAAAATATTAATTTTGTCGAAATCAACACAGCATTGAAAAAACTGAATTGTTCGTCCTTTAAAATTAAACAGCTCATAGTTGATGCCTGCGCCCATTGCGTTTTTGCCGACAAAACAGTTACGGCGGCGGAAGCCGAGCTGCTCCGCGTTATCTCGCTTGCTCTCCACTGCCCGCTGCCGCCGTTTACACCTCATAAATCAATGATATCGAATACAGAATAGAGGTATCCCGGCTTCACCCTTTTCCGTGCTTGTAAAAAATATCTTTTCAAACCAATTCCGTTTTTGAATAAAAAGCATGCGTCAACTTAATGAAAAACATTTTACCGAAACACGGCCTTTACTGTCCGAGACCACGCCTTCTCTGGCGAGCAGCTCTTTTTTCATCTTGATTCCGCCGCCGAAGCCGCCCAGGGAACCGTCAGCCCGTACAATGCGGTGACAGGGTATAACTAAGGGAAACGGATTATTAGCCAGAGCTGTCCCCACTGCGCGCGCGGCTCCAGGAGAGCCGATTTTCGCTGCTAATCCGGAATAAGTGGTAACTTCACCCCTTGGGATTTTGCTTGTTTGTTTTAGAACTTTTGCGGAAAATTCTGTGAGTTTTGCTAGATTCAAAAGAGAATAATCGAAGATGACCTCTGATCCGGCATATAAGCCCAAAATTATTTGGGTAATATTCTCGGGAGTATTTCGCTCGGCTATGCTTGTTTCAGAATATTCTCTTTTTATTTTTGCAACCAATTGATTACGCGAACAGGGCAGGAAGATTCTTTCTATCAGCGGCTTATTTCCCAAAAACCGCCAAATAATTCCTATACTTTCTTTTTTTACATCTATAATTTGATAATACATTCATTTTTTACGAACAGATATTTTTATCGAAACTCATAGCTCCTTTAATATCGCCTGTAAAGTTTCTTCAGGCACATTTCCGGGATGATTCGGAATTGTAATATATTTATCAGTATGCTCATTATACCAGATTTCATGGCTTGCAGCCGCATTTCTATCAAACAAAAATCCAAATTCTTTGATACTATTAATTATATCCCGATAACGGAAACCGGCCAGTCTACCCATTTACAAACTCACTATCAGCGGATAATCAAAAGATTCACCTACTTCTGAAAACTTCACTTTGCCCTGCCGCTCAGTCCTTGCCTCTATAAGTTTCCTCGCTATATCCCTGGCAATTTCCAATACCTCGGTAGCAGTACGCCCCTGGGCAAGGAGGCCGGGCAGGTCTTTTGATGTGGCCAGATAAAGACCTTCCGGTAACTTTTGTATATGAATTTTGATTATCTTTTCCATCTATTACCTTTTGAGAAAGGATATTGATTTTTTTTCATATCGACAGGTATAAGAAAAAACTTGAAGAAATCTGAAGAAAATAACCGACACCTTTCGAAAGGCATGACTCACTTCCAATGATCCAGCAAAATTCTGATTCCGATGGCAATCAAAACGAGACCACCGAATATTTCCACTTTTCTACCAAACAATTTCGCCAATACTTTACCGAAAATCATACCGACCGCCGTCATGCAAAAGCAGACAATACCGATAATAACAGACGGAAATAATATGGATGCTTTTAACAGAGAAAAACTGAAACCGACGGCCAGTGCGTCAATACTTGTGGCAATGGAAAGCATAAGCAGCGGCCAACCGCGTGTCCGGTCGTCTTTATCCTCCTCGCTTTCTTCTTCAAATCCCTCCCAAATCATTTTTCCGCCGATAAATGCCAACAAGCCAAAAGCGATCCAGTGATCATAATCGGCGATGATATCGACCACCGTTGCACCGGCGAACCAGCCCGCAACAGGCATGGCAAACTGAAAAAGGCCAAAAGAAAGGGAAAGGCGCCAGATCGGCATCCAGGATTTCTTGTTGTTAGCCGCGCCGATTCCAATCGCCACGGAAAACGCATCCACACCCAACGCAATAGCCAGTAGAATAATAGTTGCAAGACTCATATTAATTAAGAATGCACACTTTTATCTCCCCGGTCAATGCATTAATAAATCCAAATCGGCAATGATGTCTTTATAGCGCTGGTATCTATCTCCAGGATTTTTTGCCATCATTTTACCAATGATGTCCGAAAGCCAATTTGAAACCGTTGGATTTTTCGTCTTGAGTGGGACAATATCTTCGTTTAAGTGTTTAAGCAGAATATCTTCAACACTATCCCCCTCAAAGGGAGGCACACCGGCAAAAAAATGGTAAAATGTGGCGCCCAGGGAGTAGATGTCGCTGCGAGCGTCCAAAGGCAGTCCCTTGATGCAGTCGGGAGAAACATAATAAGGCGATCCCACCAGATTTTCGGATTTTCCCTTTTTATTTTTGCCGTCATTGACAACCGCTACACCGAAGTCCACGACTTTTAATGTACCGTTGTCACTGATCATGATATTTTCCGGCTTGATGTCGCGATGTATGATGTTCTTGCCACTGACAAAATCGAGCGTCCGGCAGATGGTGATGAGATATTCTAAACCTCTTGTGCTGTTAAGATTGTTGCTGTCCCTGATCATATCCTTTAACGTGCCGCCGCTGATCAGTTCCATGGCGAAATAAAAGACGTCGTCTGATTGATCGATATAATATATTTGCGCAATATTGGGGTGAGTCAACTGGGATATCAGCCGGGCCTCCTTGACAAACATCTCTCTAAACGAATCAATTGACGAAAGTTTGTAAGAAATAATTTTCAGGGCCACATTTCGTTCCAGAATGATGTCCCAACCTTTAAAGACGCCACCCATAGCTCCGGCGCCGATAAAAGATACCGCTTTATAATTACCCAGCTGTTTTCCAACCAGACTATGATAGAATCGAATTTCCAGCGCCTTCCCGTTCGGGGGTTCATTGAAGTTAGACTGGCTCGGGGGGGTATATATCGTTTCATTTTCGGTCATTACAACGATCGTTTCCGCTTCAGGTTGCGCCTTTGCCGCGCTTATCTTTTTGATGTCCGGTATTTCACCTGAAACTGACAACCTGTCCGCCGCAGGATTCTTCCCTGTATCGACCAACTCGATTATGTGATCATATACTTCGGTCCATGCTGCGGAATCCCCTATCTCCACCCCGATATCCGCCAAAAGCTGATGATTGCTGATGGAAACATGCCTCACCTGACTTTCGATCACGCACTTCCCGTTAGGCAACTGGATTCTGACGTAAAGAAGCATACCCGGTCTGCCCAGCAGCGGAGTTTCCATTAGGAATCCCTGTTTACTTATATTTTTTATCTGGCCCGGCAGCCATAGAATGGCGTCACGCGATACTTCAATATTTATGGTATCTTTAGGAATAATTCTATTATTTTTCCGACATTCTTTCCGTATCGGAGAGGCGACATTTACCGGTTGTGAAATTTGTTCATGTTTATCTTCTTTGGGAGAAATTGATATTCTTCCTTCGCCGTTTTGTGGAGAGAGTATTTCGCCGATGCGTTCAATGAGAATTTTTCCGTCAAGAGGATAGACAATGAAGTCTGTTGCTCCCCACCTGAATGCTTTGCCGGCATTCCCCTGATCATGGACTGGAACAAAAAACATGAAAGGGATCATCTCCAGTTGAGGATTGTTCTTAATAAACCGGAGAAGATCATAGCCGCTGAAGTCATTCAATTCGCTGTCGCAAATAACAAGAGCCACCTTATTGTTGGATAGTAAATTTACGGCGCTGCTCATTGTTGTTGCAGTAAGGACCGAATATCCGGCATCGAGAAGAGATCTTTGAACAGTTTCCAGAAATTTCTTTTCCCGGTTTATCAAGAGTATGTAGCCTTTAATATTCATAGGTCTCAGACAACAGAAATCATTTCATTTGTATATTGCGACGGCATTAATCACACCCTAATTTGTTAAATCATACCATTTCGCTTTCTTCGGCTAACTGTGTTGGCTACAGCTTGCCTGGCGTATGCCGGGTCGTCGGCTTCCTCAACGTATCAGCAATACGCCTGCGGAGCCTCCTCCTTGCCGCCTTGTTATCCTTTGAAAGCGAAATGGTATCATATACTTCGTCTAACTTTTCCCTGGCCGTTTTTCGGTCTGATGCAAACGTGCAACGCAAAAGACTGATTTCCTACTTGAAATA
>JBDKVD010000021.1:0-6310 GCA_039679325.1 Smithella sp. | reverse complement strand
ATTACATTCATGCATCTCATCTTCAGGTCATCTTTGCCCGATCCTCAATCGCAAAATCCTCGAAATAGCGCTGCTATTCCTGTGGTTTTGCTCAATCAGATCAGACAAATCCAACCCAAATATGAGCGCCTTAACGCAACAGTTATTCCGTTACAGACCCTTAGTTCCAATGCTCCCGGTGCGTCCCGCTTATTTCTCCGGCAGCTGATTTTACAGGGTCAAAATCTGGTATCCTTTTTCGATATAAGAAGACATGGAAGGGTGTCCGCTCATATCTCCAACAAGGGGAATTCCCGTGGTTGAATTGTATTCAAGGACCCCCATTTTGGCGGAGCAGCCTTTGCAAATTGCGTCAATCAATTTTTTTTCTTTAGCCTTCTTGTATAAAGGGTTGCCGGACTCCTCCATCTCTTTAACCAGCGTTACCGCTTCGCCTTCGATCACAATTTTTGCATCCATTCCTTTGCTGTCCATATCGAGGGCATTCAAGAGCACATGAACAAAGCACATGGGATTTCCTCTAAAGGCAAAAATAGCATACTTATTCATCTCAATCTCTCCTTCCTCTATTTTTTTTGAAAAGAATGTTCCTGCATGGTGAAGTATAGTGAACAAGGATCAGAACCGTCAAGGAGATTTCAGCCGCAAGAAATGCTCTTAAGCAGTATTCCGGCAATTAAAGCGAAAGCGTTGGAATCAGCATTTGCTGTGTGTGCTAAGTTATACGAGTGTTCGTTGTTTTTTCCCGCCCCCCAAATCTTGATTAAATTTTATTGACCCGTGCGACCGCATTGCTTATACTTTTCATCACGGTAAGGAAGTGCGGATCAAACAAACAGAAAATTTATTATTAAGGAGGAAAGGATATGTTAAAGAATATCGTCTTCGCTATTTTTCTTTTTGTGCTTTCTGCGGGATTAGTAATAGCAGGAGAATCCGGCGGGAAGGAAAAAGTCATGGATCACGGCAAGCAGCCATGGGTCATTGACATTGAAGATCTGACGGAAAAAAATGATAATTTCCTCACCGCGATGTGGACAGGCAAGAATCTTCAGATGACCGTCATGTCCATCAAGCCCCGAGGCGAGATAGGTCTTGAAATACACGATAAAGGCGATCAATTTATACGTATAGAAAAAGGTAAGGCTCGTGTAGTCATGGGAAAATCCAGGGATAAGATGACTTTTGACAGAAAGGTTTCGGATGAGTGGGCGATTTTTATCCCTGAGGGCTTTTGGCACAACATTTTTAACGAAGGGGACAAGCCGCTGAAGATTTATGTGATTTACGCACCACCGGAACATCCTGCGGGAACAGTGCACCGAACCTTTGAAGAAGCGGAAGCCGCCCACGGCGATTAATATAGGGATAAAAAATAATCACATGACCAACACCAATTCTCCTATTAATTGGGGTAATATTGCCCTCAATCATCCCTCAGCTTTTCTTCTCGCCGCCCAGCTGCTGAGTCTGTTCCTGTATGTGGCGCTGGAATACGTCCCGGGTCAGCAGTTTATTCTTGGTATTTTCGGCATGCTGGTGCTTCTTTTGGTGGTCTGGGTTGTCATCCATAGTCCGGCGATCAACTGGATTGCCTGGATAATTGCATCTTCGGCCGTTGTATTTTCCATGTTATCATGGTTCCTGACCAATCCGGAGCTACTGATATGGGCTGCACTAATGGAGGCGATGCTTTATTTCTACGGAGCAGGCGGTTTGATAGTTTATATGATGGGAGATGAACACGTCACAACCGACGATCTGTTTGCCGCCGGCGCCACCTTTACCCTGATTGCCTGGGGATTTGCCTATCTTTATCAGGTTTGTCAGGCATGGAACGCCGGGGCATTCTCCTATGCCACAAATCCCCAGGAACCGTTGAATTTCATCGAACTGCTTTCTTTAAGCTTCACTAATCTTTCGGCAACGGGTCTCAGTGACATTGTACCGGTTAAATCATCATCGCGGGTTCTGGTAATGCTGGAACAGTTTGCCGGCGTCGCCTATATCGCCGTGGTTGTCTCGCGGCTGATCGGATTGACCATAAGCCGTTTACAGGACAGGAATGAACCATAATTTCCGGCAGGATTTCTCAGACTGATTTTCATCAGCGCAGTCTCCCGGCCGCCTCTTTAATACTTTCAGCCTCGTTTATAAGGGATGCTATTCGTGCTGTCTTTTCGTCAAGACTCGAAAGTGGATCCTGCAAATAATGCTGTATTTCCAGAAAGAGTTTTTCGAAGATTTGCTTGATTTCCTGATCCAGTCGACTACGGAATTCCTCCCGCGAATTTGCCAACCTCTGTGAAAAATCACGTAAGATATTTGACCGCTTCCAGAGTAATGTCGCAGCCACAAGGCCTGCGCCCGCCAGAGCCAGGATGCCGCCCGTTATGTCAAACACCATAAGATGTGTAGCTAAAGCAAGCACTGCACCAAGGGCGGCGATACCTCCACCGGCCAGAGTGAGTGTACCAAGATCAGAGCCCTGAATAGCTTTGTCGTCAACTATGTCTGAAATCCTGATGCCGCTGAGCTGCAGCTTCAGACGGTCAAGAATATCGTTCCGATCGGAAGCAAGTGAAAGACTCTCCTTGTTTTGATTTTCCTGCCGATGCTTAACAGCCTCGGTCAATTCATCAAACATCGACTTGATCTCATCGGAAAGGTCTTTAGCCCCCCTTATTGATTCCGCAGCAATTTCATCTTTTGCCGTGTTTTCAAACTGCGTCTGCAGTTCATTCACCCACGTTTTGACGTCTTTGTCGCGGATGATTGGAATTGCCCGGCGAAGGATGTTCCCTACGCTCAGTCCTTCTGCGAAATCACTCTCCAGCCGGGAAGAAAGTCTGTCATAGGAAACGCAGAGGCTGTCTACAACCAGTCGCCTGAGGGCGTTCGCCTTCTCCCGGCGTGCTTCCACCCTGGCAAGCAGTGCCTGGTAAAATACCTTGTCCTCCCCTATGGCCGACTGTTCCTTGCGAAGACCGGCAAGTAATTTGCCGACGATGTTTCCGGCAGTCTCCCTTGTACCCTCCACCTTCATTCGCCAAACGTCGCCGCTTTCAACGGCGCTGCTCAGAAATTGACGGAATTCCTTGAATCCACTGTCCGGGGCGCCTTCCAATTCCCTCTTTGCCGACACACTGAACACGATGGGATTTTGAATATTCCGTTCATGTGCATACTGCCTGACCCGCTCCTCGTTGGTAGTCAGTTCTTCCTTTGTCGCCAGGTCGGCTTGCTGCAGAACAAATACTGTCTTGCGGCGCCAATCCTTCCGGATGAAATCCAAAAGATCCCATGCAGTACCCGTATAGGGATTCTTGGCCGGAAATACGAAAACAACAAGGTCGCTCCTGGGAATGTAATTTTCCGTAATTGTCTGGTGATGACGAATGATTGAATTCGTGCCCGGTGTGTCGACTATGGAAATATCCCTTAACACGGGTTTCGGCAAAGCGACTCTTTCCCAATGATCACCCAGGTTCGTCTTTGTTCGTTGGGTCCCATAGACTAATTCCTGTATTACTACAGTGCACGGGTCGGGCGCCACTTCGCAAATATCCTCACCGAGGAGTGCATTAACGAAACTGCTTTTACCGGATTTGACCTCGCCGACAATAACGAAGAGCGCTGCTGACTGCAGATTATCCAGCCGGTCCCGGATAATCCCGGACGCCTCATTGTCCGCACACTTTTCCGTCAGCGACAGGCACCGCTGGAGAATTTCTCGCATCGAATCGTATTGTTTCATCAGTTCAGGACTGAGAACCGGCTGTGTCATCGGTTTCCTCCATGTGTATCTGCGGATATGTTTAAAAGGCGAGACAATGAGTATTAGTCTGAAAACGGCCACTTTTATGACTTTTTACGAGTCCATCATGCCTGGCAGTTCAGGATATTTTCAGCGCTCCTTTTACCTCATTGAGGAAAGACTGCTCGGCATTGCTGACGCGGACACCGCCGAAACCGAGAAACCCGCCTTCCCTGGATGCATTGGCCGCCTTTTCCGCAACAACCATTATCATCTGTTTGTATGCCTGGACTTCGTCCGGCGTCGCCTTACGGCTCAACAAATCTACTACTTCCGAAATGCACGAAAGAACGGCAGACCTGAGATTGGCGAGCTGCTGCTCGCGGCTGCCCTCTCCGAGCATCGCCTTCACATCAGGCATCCCGGGCACGCTCCTGTCGGCGGATATTGCTTTGAGCAACTCGATATTCGATCCTTCCTCGAGCGATCTGAGCATGCCCATCATTCCAGCGGACGCTTCCTTGATGGAGCCGAAGATGCCGCTCGGATCGGCTGCAGACACACCGCTTGAAACAAGCGATGGCAAGCTCCGAAGAAGCGTCCATTCTTCTGCATTGAATGCAGCTTGCACCGTCATTTTTTACTCTCCTTCCTTAATTAATTTTCAGGATAAAAAACATAACGTACTGTGAAGCGCCCTCATTTTCTCGGATCCTTTAATTTTCCGTGTGCCGGAGTTTCCAGGGTTAGACTAAAAAGTTAAAACAAGAAACAAGTCCAAAAGCGAAAAGAAGGGGGTCGCAGCATCCTGATTTTTTGATAAGAACTTTTCTTGTAAGATTAAATATATAAAGGCCATTGTTGTGTGTCAAGGTAATTGTGGCCGAAGAATTTTGTAGAAATGACCTTGTCCAGGGGTTTAACCGACTATAAACTTATACCTTGCAACGGCAACCAGGCCCCCCTGCTTTTCTTCATGGGTCAAAAACGCATTTATCGTGTCGACGTCTTTCTTCTTCTGAAGATGAGACTACCGGTTTTCCGAATGATCCGGAAACAGAAAAAGCCGAGTAGGACAAGGCAGAGAATGGGAACAACGATAGCAAGAACAGCGATGACAACAGCTCCGAACAGTTCCAGTGTGGCAATCCATGGATTGGCCGTACCTGCGGTTGCCAGCGATGACTTGCTGCGAAGCGCTACAGTTGATCCCTGAATCAGTCCCGCTATTCCACCACCGGCGATGATCGCCAGCGTCCATTTCAGAAAGGGTGAAATATCTGTAACCACGGAGGCCGTAACAACCGTTCCGGCGATGACGGCGGCAGGTGTGGCGATGGTGTCCAGCAGCGAGTCAAACCAGGGAATATAATAACCGGTGATTTCTGCGATTGTCGCCGTAGTAAAAACCAGGGTGGCATAAGTTGTGCCGAGCCATGCAAATTCAGGCGACAGATGCAAATAGCCGCCAAGCACCGCCAGGTTCATGACCAGCAGAGGCACAAAAATCCGAAAACCGCATGCCGCGCTCAGTCCGATGCCGACAGCTATGCCCATCAGTGCTTCCATGATTTTTTCCAATCATCTGAGGAATCTCAAGCGTACCCCAAACTATCAGTCCTCCTGATAAAAATCAAGAAAGTTACAACTCTTTAATCCTGATAAGACGTCCACCAGTATCTAAACTTATTGATATAGTAAAATAAATTTCTCGATATATGGTGTTTTTATAAGCATGGACATAAATATTAGAAACAGCGTAATCAATTTGAATATCTTCAAAAAGTTACAAATTTAGGATGTAATACAGTGGTTCTTTTTTCCATCTCAGCCTTATAATAAGGGGGCAAGAAATAGACGCCCCATTTATACGCAGCGCAGACTATATAAGGATAAGGAGGACACCATGAGTGACCCTGTTCCTGCCGTAATTTTTTTTGATTTGGGTGATACACTGAAAGATAGTCAAGGGAAGCGTTACGAAGATGCACTGGACACGCTCCAGATACTTCATGAGCGCGGCTATCGGCTTGGTCTGATCTCCAATCAATCCGCCGGAACTACCGTCAGTCAGGTATCTGCAACCTTAACCAGCCTGGCGCTGAATACATATATTGAAGACGCACTGATCACCATTTCTACTGAAATACCAGGCAATGTGGGTAAACCCGACAAACCGATATTTGATCTTGCCCTGCAGAAGGCTCAGCATCCCGCAGCAAGCGTTCAAAGTATATTTGTCACAGAAACAATCAGCCACATTCAGGCGGCGCGCGGTTACGGCTGGCGAGCCATTTTGAAGCGAAATACGGGCGCCTGCCAGCCGGGCGACGGTGAATGCGTTACCAGCCTGATCGATTTGCTGAATCTGCTTCCTGAAACCGCAGACACCGCCGGCACCAATTTTCATCTTGCACCACCGGCAAGGCTGGTTGACGGTTTATGGGCTGTGCCCGTCGATATCCAAAACATCACCGCTTCACTGACCTTCGATGCTTCGACAAATTCGGGCACGGGCGATGCTACAATGGAGTTTAAAATGGGGCGTTATGC
>JBDKVD010000020.1:0-4622 GCA_039679325.1 Smithella sp. | reverse complement strand
ATTTGGGTAATGCCGGCCAAATTCCGTACACAATGGAAAAGGCGGCTCTGGATGCATTTACTAAATCTCTGGCCCAGGAACTGCGCGGTCGCAACATTCTGGTTAATTCCGTTGCTCCCGGTTTTATTGAAACGGAAATGACGCAGGAATTGCCGGAAGAGGTAAAGAGCAAAATTATGGCGGGGATTATTTTGAACCGCATAGGCCTTCCGGAAGAAGTTGCGGAAGTTGTCGCTTTCCTGGCGAAAAAGGGGAGCTACATAACGGGCAGCGTGATTCATGTTAACGGGGGACTTTATGGTGGCTGATGCCGACATAGTCCGGGAAGTCCTGGCGCTCGTACCGCAGCAGAAACCTTTTCGCTTTATTGATGAAATAATCACTCTTGATGAAGACGAAATAGTCGGGGCTTATCGTTTTCGCGAAGACGAATTTTTCTACGGCGGCCATTTTCCCGGCAGGCCTATTACGCCTGGGGTAATTCTGGTGGAAACGATGGCGCAGATAGGCGTGGTTGCTTTCGGCATGTATCTTCTGGCTTGTCAAAAAAACGTTACACCGAGCCAGATGAAAAGTCCTTTAAGTCTATTTTCTTTTATAGACAACGTGGAGTTTAAGGGGATTGTATCGCCCGGTGAAAGGGTGATTGTAAAAGGGAAAAAAATTTATTTTCGTAAAGGGGCTATGAAGGTGGATATCGTTATGGAGAGAGAAAACGGTGAAGTTGTCTGCTTGGGAAAGTTGGCCGGAATGGGAGTGGAACAATGAAAAAGAGAGTTGTGGTAACAGGAATGGGGTTAACTGCCCCCAATGCGCATGGTTTGGATAACTTTGAACAGGCATTGCGGGAAGGACGCTCCGGCATCCGTTTTATTCCCCTGTTGGAGCAATTGAAATTTAGCTGCCAGATTGGTGGAGTGCCGGAAAATTTCGATAAGATTCGGGAAAAATATTTTGACCATGATAGATTATTGTCCATGAATGAAAATATCGGCTACGCTTCGGTTGCTGCAGTTGATGCCTGGGTGGATGCCGGTTTTAAAATTTTGAATAGTGAAGATGATACTGTAGACTGGGATACCGGTGTTATAGCCGGATCCGGAATCGGTGGAATGGACACGATTTCCCAGACGCTTGTGCCGATGGTTAATGAAGGCAAAGTGCGGCGTATGGGCAGCAGGATTGTTGAACAGGTTATGAACAGCGCAACCAGTGGCAGCATCGGCGGTTTGATCGGCGCCGGTAATCAGGTTACCTCGAATTCTTCGGCTTGCAGTACCGGCAATGAAGCAATCATCGAAGGTCTCTGGCGAATAAGAATGGGGTTGGCCAAACGCATGGTGGTCGGCGGTTCGGAATCCGCTTCTCCTTATATCTGGGGTGGATTTGATGCCATGAAAGTTATCTGCCGTAAATTCAATGATAATCCGGCGGCAGGTTCCCGGCCGATGAGCGCCTCCGCCTGCGGTTTTGTTCCGGGATCGGGTGGAGCAATGCTGGTTTTGGAGGATCTGGAAACGGCGCTGTCACGAGGCGCCAGAATTTATGCGGAGATAATCGGCGGTTATGTGAATAGCGGAGGGCAGCGGATGGGTGGTTCCATGACCGCTCCCAATCCCGAAGGGGTCAAAAGATGTATCCGGGCGGCGGTTGCCGATGCCGGTATCGAATATGATCAGATAGATGCTATTAACGGCCATTTGACGGCGACGTTTGCCGATCCTTATGAAGTTAAAAACTGGGCGGCGGCATTAGAGCGCACTCCGGAGAATTTCCCTTATATTAATGCCACAAAATCGATGGTCGGGCATTGTCTGGGTGCGGCCGGAGCGATCGAGTGTGTGGCCACAATACTTCAACTTTATAAAGGATTTTTACATCCGTCGATTAACTGCGAAGATGTCCATCCCGATATTGAACAATTTGCCGCGAAGATTCCGCATCAATGTATGGAGTATCCGCAACTGCAAATTTTCGCCAAAGCCGGTTTCGGTTTCGGCGACGTTAACAGTTGTCTCATATTTAAAAAGTGGGAAGAAAAATAATTATATCAAAAAGGAGAGTAGTACTATGGATGAGAAGAAGATATTTGAGGAAATGGTTAATATTTTAAAGGCTTATACTAAAGATGTGACGCTTTTGGAAAAAGCGGAGATGAAGACCCACATTTTAAATGATTTAAAAGTTAATTCCGCCCGCCTGGTTGATGTTATCATTAAGTGTGAAGATGTTTATGGAATCAGCATCGATGATGACGAAGCGGATAAGATTCGTACAATCGGCGACGCTGTTGCGGTAATTAAACAAAAACTTGGGTAGGATAATGGATAGAAAATCCGAATTGTTTCTTCATGTGCAATACTATGTGGGGCGAATCGCCGTTTTTTTTATTGCGCCTTTGTATTTTTTTATTGCCCGGCTGTTGTTTTACCGGGTTCATAATTTGAAAGAAATACGCCGTCAATGTGCCGAGGAGTTGTCCCGGCACAAAGGTCCCTGGATTGTTTGTGCTAATCATCTTACAATGATCGATTCCTTTCTTTTGACTTATGCGATCTTCAGCTTCGGCGCATACCTGAAGGATTACAAAAAAATACCGTGGAATCTGCCGGAAAGAAGCAATTTTCAGAAAAATATTGTTTTGGCCGTATTATGTTATCTTTCCAAATGCATTCCTGTCGACCGTGGCGGTCCCCGGGAAAAAACAAAGAAGATGCTGGAAAAATGTATGTATCTGATGCGCAGCGGTCAAAATATCATGATCTTTCCGGAAGGCGGGCGTTCCCGCACCGGGCGGGTTGATAAGGAAGGCTTCTCGTACGGTGTCGGACGTTTTGTTCAGGATGTGGAAAACTGCAAGATTATGTGTGTTTATATGCGGGGCGACAAACAGGCTACTTATGGTTTTATACCGGCCTGGGGAGAAAAATTTTATGCCCAGGTGGAAGTATTTACACCCGAACGCGCCGTTGCCGGAGGGCTCCGCGCCCAGCGTGAATATGCGGCACAGATAGTCGACAAGTTGGTGCAAATGGAGGAGAAGTATTTTGTCTTGCATCGGCAACGATGTTGTGGATTGGGAACATCCGGTAAACTCGAACAAAAGCAGAGATTTCCGGTATCTGAAGAAAATCCTCACCAGTGTTGAGATTGAATTTGTTTATGATTCGGAAAATCCGGATAAGGTGCTCTGGTCGCTTTGGGCTTGCAAGGAAACAGCCTACAAGGCGATCAGAAAATCTTATCCCGGATTATCTTTTTTGCCGCGACAGTGGTCGGTACGGTTGAATGGGTACGATAAAATGTTTACGGAGGGTGAAGTTATCATTCCCGGCGTAAACACTGTTTTTGCCCGACTCTTCTATTTGCCGGAAGGTTGCGTGCATTGTGTCGGCGCGGATAATCGGGCTGATCTGGATAATATAATCTGGGGTATAGAGCCCTTGCCGGAATTCACCTCAGGTGAAATTATTGAACCTTCGTCATTTGTGCGCAAGTGTTTGGTCCGGAAACTGGCGGGACTTTATCAATTAAATTTTCGGGAACTGGAAGTAAGGAGAGCCAAAGAGGGCGGCGAACTTCAACCGCCTCAATTATATTATGAAAACAGGGAAACTTCTTTCGACATCAGTTTGAGCCATGATGGAAAATTCGCAGCATATGCTTTTTTGAAACAATTATATTAAATTACAACAATATGAAAAATTTGAGTTGATTCCTGTTCATTTATCAATTAAAAGCCATGGTGAAATTTATTTAAATGTGGCCGGGTCCCGCGCAACGGAGGCTTGTGAACCCCGTCAGGTCCGGAAGGAAGCAGCGGTAGCAATGTCCAATGTGTGTTGCGGTAAACCCGGCCACCAGTTTATTTACGTGCCATTTTGCTTTCAAAGTGTGACTTCCGGATTATCAGTTTATTTATAAGTTTATAAATTCAGGGCGCCAAGGCAAAGCCATAAAGTCAGCCTTCGAGTCTGAATTGGCACGAGGAGTCCAATTGGAATATCTAGTCTTAGCCCGCAAGTTCCGGCCCCAGTCTTTTGAAGACGTCGCCGGTCAGGAACATGTTGTCAAAACCCTGCGCAATGCCATCAGCCAGGGGCATGTTGCCCATGCATTTCTTTTCAGTGGACCGCGCGGCGTAGGCAAAACAACAATCGCCAGAATTCTGGCCAAATCTCTTAATTGTGAAAAGGGTCCGACGCCGACCCCCTGCAACGAATGTTCCAACTGCAAAGAAATTACCGACGGCTCGTCACTGGATGTGCGGGAGATAGACGGCGCCTCCAATCGCGGTATTGATGAAATTCGGGAGTTGAGGGAAAATATTAAATTTGTTCCTGCAGCCGCGCGCTATAAGATTTACATAATTGATGAAGTGCACATGCTTACGCGCGAGGCCTTCAACGCTCTTTTAAAAACACTCGAGGAGCCGCCCTCTCATGTAAAGTTTATTTTTGCC
Organism: Smithella sp.; assembly: GCA_039679325.1. Taxonomy (GTDB): domain Bacteria; phylum Desulfobacterota; class Syntrophia; order Syntrophales; family Smithellaceae; genus MVRV01. Next base: position 160 of record JBDKVD010000020.1, on the reverse strand, counting down.
ACCACGGAAAACTATAAAGTCCCCGCGACAATCCTTTCCCGTTGCCAGTGCTATGATTTCCGCCGGATTTCTCTCAAGGAGATTGCCGCGAATTTACAAAAAGTGGCTGAGGCCGAAGAAATCCAAATAAGCGAGGCCGCGCTTTCCTGGATCGCTGAAG
>JBDKVD010000019.1:0-8332 GCA_039679325.1 Smithella sp. | reverse complement strand
GACGTCAAACCGGGTCTGGACCGCAAGGCGCTGGATTACTGGATGCCGGTGGATCAGTACATCGGCGGCATCGAGCATGCAATTTTGCATCTGCTCTATGCCCGGTTTTATACCAAGATGCTGCGCGACTTCGGCGTGATCGGCGTGGATGAACCATTCACCAATCTGCTGACCCAGGGCATGGTTTGCAAGGAAACAATGAAATGCAAGGAGCATGGCTATCTTTTCCCGGAGCAGGCAGCCGACGGAAAGTGCCATATCTGCGGCCAGGATGTTATAATCGGTAAAACGGAAAAAATGTCCAAGTCGCTCAAAAACGTGATCGATCCGGATTATCTGGTGCAAAACTATGGAGCCGATACGGCGCGGATATTCTGCCTGTTTGCCGCACCACCGGAGAAAGATCTCGAATGGAGCAGTCAGGGCGTCGATGGATCATTCCGTTTCTTAAACCGTCTGTGGCGAATCTTTGACGATTACCTGGAGGATATTCAAGCTGTCCCGACTGCATTGGAAAATGTTGCACTGGAAGGCGATCTCAAGGCATTAAGAAGAAAAACGCATCAGACCATTCGCAAGGTTACGACGGATATAGAAGACCGTTTCCATTTCAATACGGCTATCAGCGCAGTTATGGAGCTGGTCAACGCCATTTACGCCGTCAAGCGTCCCGCGGCGGATGATAAAACTGCGCTGGCTGTGGTTCGTGAGGCGCTGGAAGCGGCGGTTTTATTGCTTGCGCCCATTGTGCCGCATATGACGGAAGAGCTTTGGCAAATGCTGGGGCATGACACCTCAGTGGCCGATGTTGCCTGGCCTGAATTTGATCCGGCTATTGCCAGTGAAGAAGCGATGACGATTGTCGTTCAAATAAACGGCAAACTGCGCAGCCGAATGCCAGTGCCCGTCGATGAGGATGCGGAAAAAATCAAGGCCGACGCGCTGGCGGATGAGAAAATTGTCGCACTGATCAAAGACGTAAAAATTGTGAAGGTTATTTATGTGCCTAAAAAACTGGTCAACATTGTTGTGGCTCAATAACTCCGATAAACGGGATAAGTGCGTTAACGAAATTTTTTTTAACTTCCTATAAAGGTTTTATTATGAAAAACAAAATCGGTAAGCCCATTATCAGAGCATTCCTGCTTGGCTGTTTTGTCGCCACTGTGATTGCCTGCGGTTACGCCTTTTCCCCGCAGGGTGAATACATCGACAAAAAAATTCAGAAAATTTACGTAGGACAGTTTGATAATAAAACCTCCCAAGCTTATATGGAAAATTATGTTCGTACAGCCTTCATCGACCAGTTTATTCAAACTCAACGGTTTAAAGTTGTCGAAACGGAAGAAGCGGCGGATGCGGTGGTCAAGGGCAGCGTTGTCGCTCTTACCACTTCTCCACTGTCTTATCGTGGCAGCACGGTGGCGGCAGAGGAAAGGGCAACGATGACCCTGGAATTAACTTTCCGGGAAAAAGAAAGCGGCAAGGATATCTGGAAGACACAAGGTATAAGCGGAACGGTAGATTACACTATTGAAGGCGATGTTAATTTGCAGCCGACAACAAGAAAAACTGCATTCATTAAACTGGCCAACGACACTGCGGAAAAAACCTTCAATCAAATGATGTCCGGTTTTTAATTTGTTGTCCGGAAGCGTTACTCGATAATCATGACACTATCGTTCTATAAATTCGGCGAATATTTACTGTATGCTCTCAATAACAATAACACGGGGCATACAGTACCCCTCAGCCTGATCAACGAAAATCCTGCCCGGGATATTAAAAATTTACCCGCCTTTCTGCAAAAACTGAAAAGTCCTTATCTATTTGTCATTGCCGCGGAAAAGGAAATTCGAATTGATAACAGCGCTGTTCGCCGTCTGCTGCAGATTGCCGCAGATTTTCAGGCAGGCCTTATTTACGCGGACTATTTTCTGGAAGAAGAAAATGAACTGATTCCCCGTCCCCTTATCGATTATCAGCCGGGCAGTATTCGTGATGATTTTCATTTTGGCGATGTTTTGCTTTTTTCGACCGCCGCTCTTAAATCCGCCTTGAAAAAGCATGGTGCGCTGCCGAACGATCCAACTTTGGCTTTTTACGATTTGCGGCTGAAAATTTCCCTTGCTTATCAGATATTCCACATCCCGGAATTCCTTTATACCGTTGCGGCAAAGAAAGAAGTTGCAGAAAGCGGGAAAAATGAACAGGAGGAAGCACATTTTGCTTATGTTGCCGCCCGGAATTTCGCGAGGCAGAAAAAGCTGGAGAAACTGGCAACAAACTATTTGAAATTGCGCGGCGCTTATTTGACCGCACGCACTAAAAAAGCAGGTGCGGCGGATGCGGGTTTTCCTGTTGAGGCCAGTATTGTCATCCCGGTGTTCAATCGCCGAAAGACCATTGAGGATGCTCTGCAAAGCGCGCTTAACCAGAAAACAAACTTCGACTTTAATATTATTATCGTGGATAATCATTCCACCGACGGTACAACAAAAACAGTTCAAAAACTTGCCGCCCTGCATCCGAAAATTCAACACCTGATTCCTCAGCGCCGCGATCTCAACATCGGCGGCTGCTGGAATGAAGCAATCTATGCTCCCTGCTGCGGGCGGTATGCCGTACAGCTCGATTCGGACGATCTTTACTCATCGGCGGATACGCTGCAGTGTATTGTCGATGTCTTTAAGAAGGGCGACTATGCGATGGTGGTCGGTTCTTATACGATAGTCAACGAACACCTGCAGGAAATTCCACCGGGGATGATTGATCATCGCGAATGGACCGCGGCCAACGGCCACAATAATGCATTGCGCATCAACGGCCTGGGGGCGCCCCGTGCTTTCAACACGACTGTTCTGCGGCGGATCGGCTTTCCCAATGTGGGCTATGGGGAAGACTATGCGGTCGCGTTGAGGATGTCGCGAGAATATAAAATAGGGCGCATTTATCAAAGCCTCTATCTTTGCCGCCGCTGGACGGACAACACCGATGCTTCACTTTCCGTGGAAAAACAAAATCGCAACGATTTTTATAAAGATAAATTACGCACCTTGGAAATAAGGGCGCGCCAAATCATGACAGCGTCGTAAAAAGGCCGGATGCTGCGTTACGTCTCATCCTTCCCCGTGTCAAGCACGGGGCAGGCTACGCGGCGTACATTAGTACGACTCATTCCTCAGGATTCGCGCGCCTTGCCTGCGGCCTTTTTACGACGCTGTCAATAATGAATAAGATGGAGCATAATTGGAAAATAAAATTTTCACTACATTTCCCGCAGAAGGCGGGGCAAAACTCGGCGAGCTTTGTCGGAAACTTTTGGAAGAACAAAAGAAAACCTGGCCCGCGCTTGCTGCAGCCTATGCAGGGCTGACCGGCATTAAGACAAAAGTGCATTCCTGCGGCGGCTATGACGTATGCGTGCAATTTAATCCCGCTCGCTCCGTCAGCTCAGGAGCCGCCGTAGATCACCAATCAATTAGCAAAAGACCTTGTTTTTTATGCAGCCATAATCTGCCCTGCGAACAAAAAGGGATTCTTTATCAAAAGGAATATTTAATTCTCTGCAACCCTGCTCCTATCTTTGAAAAACATTTTACTGTTGTGCATCTGCAGCATCAACCACAGGCCATTGCGGCGTCGATGGACAGGCTTTTGGATATAACTGCGGATATGTCGCCTGATTTTGTCGTGTTTTACAACGGACCAGCCTGCGGGGCGTCGGCTCCCGATCACCTGCATTTTCAGGCCATACCGGCCGGGCTTCTGCCGTTGCCGGGGGCGTTTCCCCAAAACTTTCGGAGAATCAGGAACTCTTCCATGCAGGTTTATCGTTCTGAGGAAACAGACCGTGCCGTACTGGCGCTTGCCGGAAGTAATAAGGAATTGTTGCTAAAACAATTTGGCTGCCTGATGAAGGCCGCGCAAAATGCGACTTGCATGAGCGACGAGCCCATGATTAATTTGCTTTGTTCTTACGAAAATGGCTTGTGGCGGATAATGATTTTTTTCCGCGCCAAGCATCGCCCGGATGCCTTTTATCAGGAAGGTGAACAAAGAATCTTCATTTCTCCGGGGACGATAGACATGGCGGGAGTCGTCATCACGCCGCTGGAAATTGATTTTAACCGGCTGGATAGTCAAAGCATTCGCAACATCTATGCGGAAGTATCGCTCTCGGAAGAAATGGTGAATAAAATAATTGATGCATTATAGAACAAGTGGTTGCAACCACTTGTTCTTATCCCACAATCCCGGATGTAGCAATCCGGTATTTTCTTAAGGAAAATGAAAATGAATGATAAAAGCCCAGTGATTATAGACAGTGACATGAGTTTTGGAGACGCCGTTGCCGGGACGATAGCCCCGGATGAAATAGTCGATAGGCTGGCCTTTCTCGATGTTTTCTATTATTCCTTTGACGGCAAAAAGCATCAGGGGCAGATAGTGGTCAACAGAGAACTGGAAGATGATGTCTGTGAAATATTTGCGCTGATTGAAAAACTGAAATTCCCCGTAGGCAGTGTTATTCCGATAGTTGAGTTCCAGTGGGACGACTACAGATCCATGGCCGCCAATAATTCGTCCGGTTTTAATTTTCGCGTAATTGAAGGGACGACTAAGTTGTCGATGCATTCCCTGGGACGCGCCGTCGACATCAATCCCGTACAAAATCCGGTAATCTATCCCAATGGAGAGATTGCCCCCAGGGGGGCAGTTTATAAACCGGGAAAAGCGGGAACCGTTGACCCTGATCACCCTGTTGTCCGGGAATTTTTAAAACGTGGCTGGCACTGGGGAGGGAATTTCGAACAACCGAAAGATTACCATCACTTTGAAAAACCGTAAAAGAGGCTATTCCATTACTTTTTAATTAACTTCGCCAGTTCCATCGCCCTCCTCATAATAAACCGGGCGGATTTCAGGCCCAGTTCGTCGTTTTCGATGCCCAGGGTAACCTGCGGGTCGAAGTCACCTGATCCCTGAGGACTGGCATAGGCCGAAGCACCCAGGGGACTTACGCCTTTGTGCACGCTGGCCGGAATCATCTCCAGACCCAGAAAAGTGGTGATATGCGAAAGATGCGTCAGCTCGATGCCGCCCTGACGAAGCCAGGAGACGGCCATGCTCACGCCGATTTTGTTTTTCAAGCGGCCCGCCGTAAGATTGCCGAAAACAAACACACGAAACCGGTCGATCAGTGTCGCCATATATCCTGATGTCCGCAGGAAATACACGGGACTTGCCAATACGATAATGTCCGCCGCTTCCGCTTTTTCCAAGACGTCCTGCGCATCATCTTTGATGGAGCAGTATTTGCCGGGAACCTGTTTGGTGAGACAGTAATTGCAGTGATTGCAGTCGCGGATTTTCAGGCCGGAGAGGTGGATGATGTCGTATTCGATATTTTTCGCATGCAGGCCTGCAATTGCTCGATTCAAAAACGTTTCTACATTGCCTTCTTTAACCGGCGAGCCGGAGATGCCCAGGATTTTGTATGTCATGCTTATTCCTGTCGTTTTTAACTTCGATTCAAATTAATTATGACGTAAAGTATAGAAAGCAATGAAAATAAGCAACATGTAATTAATGTCTTATTTAAGATAGCGTCTTGTTCGAAATCGGGAATTGACCTTGACAGAAAAGAAAACTTTCCCTTATACTTCCACTACGGGAAAGATAATTTTATCAAAATAAGGCAACGGCCAATATGCCGGGAAAGGGAATATAAAAATGCCGACTTGTGGTGAATGTGCCCTGTTGATTAAGAGTAGCGCCGGAATTTATGTTTGCGGCGGTAAGCAGAACCTTTGTTTAAATGGAAAAATGGGTCCCGAAACAGATGCCAAAGGGTGCATGCGATTTTTCAGGAAAGAGCCTAAAAAGGCTGAAGAAAACAAGTAATCATTAGAGTAAATCCGATTCGGATACCTCAGTATGAATCCCCAATCGGGATTGACGGTGATGAACGCCTGCATGAGTGCAAATGGGTGTACCTGAGAACTAGTCAGGCGGTTTGTCTGCAGATTTTAAAAAAAAGTGATAAAGCTTTAATATCAATAAATAATATTATAATCCTTTGATTTAAAAACAAAGTGGGCAACCACCTCTTTCGGCCATGCGTTGCAATCCTTTTCTTCCTGTGATGATGTTTTGCTACGTTGCCGCCGCGCGTAGCTCCGCCGTTAGAATAACTCAAGCAGTAATAAAAAAGGGAAATGAGGATATTTGAATTTACTATTGAACAATTTGCGTATACCCGTTGAAAAAGACGGGAGAGATGAATATTTAAAAGCAGCCTCACAAAAACTGAACGTTTCCAGGACAGCCATACATATAGTCAAAATGCTGAGCAAGACGCTTGATGCCGGCGATCAAGAGCAGTTCTACTACGACATATCGCTTGTAGTTCATACCCCTGATAGCTTTGATAACAGAGAAAACATTCCTGCATACACCGAAAAACCAGCGAAAGAACGGAAATCAAAGATAAGCGCCCAAAGGCCTGTTGTCATAGGTTTTGGCCCTGCCGGCATGTTCGCTGCTCTTGAGCTTATTGCCTACGGGCTCAAACCGATCATATTCGAACGGGGTAAAAAGCTGGAAGAGCGCTCCCTGGATGTTCAAAAATTCATGAAAGAAAAATTGCTCGACCCCGAGTCGAATATTCAGTTCGGTGAAGGCGGTGCAGGTTCATATTCCGACGGGAAGCTGTTTTCGCGAAAAATGAACACGGATTATAACAACAAGGTGCTTGATACGTTCGTTAAATTCGGCGCCCCTGAAGAAATAGCATATATCAGCAAACCCCATCTGGGAACGGATGTGCTGTGCGTGATCGTCCGCAATATCAGGAATTATATCCTCGAGCAGGGAGGTGAGATACATTACGGTGCCAAAATGACGGATATGCTTCTGTCCAACAATGCTGTCGTTGGCGTTGTCATAAACAGAGAGAAGGAATATCACTGTTCCAGCCTCTATCTGGCTGTGGGACATTCTGCGCGCGATACCTTTGAGATGCTGCATAATAAAGGCATTAGCCTTGAACAGAAGCCGATCTCTATCGGGTTGAGAGTAGAGCACCCCGCGGAGATCATCAATTACATGCGCTATGGCAATAAATACAAAAACTTCGCAGGCCTAGGCGCTGCTATGTATTCTCTGAACTACACTGATCGAAAAATAGGGAGGGGAGTGTATACCTTCTGCATGTGTCCGGGCGGCGAAGTGGTAAACGCTTCCTCCGAACATGGCGGGCTTGTCGTAAATGGCATGAGCTACTCCCGCCGGGCATCGGAATTCTCTAATGCGGCCATCGTCGTAACTTGTCACACCGACGATTATTGCTCAGCTGATCCGCTGGCCGGAATCGAGTTTCAAAGGGATATCGAACAAAAGGCTTTTCATGCCGGAGGAGGGAAGGGCGTGGTCCCTGCTCAGAATCTGTTAGATTTTTTGAGCAAAAAGGGCTCCGGCAGTTTAAATAGGAATTCCTGCGCCACGGGAACTGTAGCCGCGAATATGCATGAAATATTCCCCACTTTTGTCAACGATGCACTCGTGACCGCATTTGCGACCTGGGAAAAGACGTATCCGATATTTGTTTCCGATTATGCCCTATTGATAGGTGCAGAAACAAGAACGTCGGCGCCCCTCAGGATCACGCGCAGTAAAAAGTTTGAATCAGTGAACATCAAAAATCTTTACCCCATAGGAGAAGGCGCAGGCTACACAGGCGGGATAACGAGTTCCGCTGCCGACGCGATAAGGGCGGTGGAGAGTGTTATGGGGTGAGAAATGGGTCACCCAGAGAAAAATAAATGTGTAATCTCTTCTGTTTTTCTTATATTTGTCAACTGCGTTGGAAAATTTCAAAACCTAGTAAGGTGTCCCCAAATTTCGCAAATTCGCCAAATTCTTAATTCATGACAGCAAAAAAGACCTGCTGATAAATGACGGAAGTGTAAACGATCCACGTGAGAAGCGCGGAGCAGTTTGCCGCAGAATTTCTTTTCCCTTCTGAGTATGATGAAAATATCCGGAACATGAACTCTCATAATGATATTATTAAATTTGCCAAAAAATTGGAAATCGCCCACGGTATTGTCGCGGGCCGTTACCAGTACTTGATTAAAAAGTGGAATTAGAGAACGTACCCATTATTTCCCAGACGACGGGGATTAGATATTTAGCTGTTATCTAGTCGTCCCTGAAAAAGTCGATTTTCCCTAAAAACCATAAGCGAGCTTAGTTTCGAGGTCCGGTTGGATCATATTCGAACTGATTAATTCGGCTGTATGATCAAAATGCCGGCCAAACAGCCAGC
>JBDKVD010000018.1:0-10843 GCA_039679325.1 Smithella sp. | reverse complement strand
TTACTTTATCCATCGGCGAAAGAAGTTCTGCCGACTATCAGTCTTTTCAGAAGGCGGGAGCGCAGCGTTATCTTTTAAAACAAGAAACGACGTCGGTCGATATTTACAAATATCTGCGCCCCGGCTGCAAATTTGAAAACCGTTTACAATGCCTGCAAACGCTTAAGAAACTTGGTTTTGAAACCGGAACGGGAACCATGGTGGGTCTGCCGGGCCAAACACCGGAGATACTGGCTGATGATCTTCTTATGATGAAAGAACTTGATGCCGACATGCTGGGCATAGGGCCTTTCATTGCCCATCCCGACACACCCCTTGCCGGTCTGGAAAATGACGCTCTGGAACTTACACTGCGAATGTTGGCGCTGGCCCGTCTGATTACCCGCAATACAAATATTCCGGCCACAACCGCCCTGGGAACTATTCATCCTCTGGGTAGAATTCAGGCCCTGCGGGCCGGTGCAAACGTCGTTATGCCTGATTTCACACCGGAGATTTATAAAAGCCGCTATGATATTTACCCGGGAAGAGCCGACGTGGGATCAGCCGCGGAAATTATGGCTAACCTTCAGAAAGATTTTGCTTCTATCGGACGGTCAATCTCTTGCTCGGCCGGCTACCGAACAATTAAATTGAATTCATGATTTTATTAGGTAAATTATGCACAAAATCGCTGTGTCTTCATCCGCTGATATAAAGCCAGAACAAGGTCGCGAATATTTTTTCGCTTCAAAGCCGCATCCGGTAGCTGAATGCCGTACCGGGAAGCCATGGTCCGGAGAACCTTGTTCGCCTGATCGCTGACAACCGGATCCACCCCGAAGCAAAGAAGCTCTATTTTATTCAATAAAGCCGTTTCTTCTCCATCTCTCGCCGTCCTCAGGGCGCGGTCGATTAAATTTTCAACATCAAACTGCACGACAGAGCGCAGCACGACACGGTCTCCGCCATCATAGCGCCCCATTAAGGAATCAAACTGCTGCAGAATCCAGCCGTCAATATCCCCCATGTAACCTGCCGCTATACCGGCAACCATGATGACAAAATGCTTCTCGTTCCAGTCACCGCACTGTTTGATAAGATCACGAACGATTTGCCTCTCCTCTTCAGTGATGCTAATATTTTTCGCAAATCCGTCCCGCTCATCGGAAACAATCTGCGACAGCAACAAAAGAAGCATGGCCCCTCCCAGCGTCCTCTTCACCGGCTGAATGGCTCCCTGGGCTTTTTTCAGGATCTCTGGAAATTTGGAACGAATACTTTCAGTGACGGGGTCTCCTGTGCTGCCCCAGCGGTAGGCCTGATGCAGATAAAATCCGAAAAGTCCGCTGCTGCGGATAGTCAATACGCGGACTATCTTATCGACGTCATCCGGTGACTGAATGCTCAAATTTTCGACTACATTGCGCGGCAAATCAGAGACAATACCCTCAATGATCAAGCGCCACTCTTCGGGTTTCATACTAGCCCAATTCAAGAGATATCCCGTTACAGCCTCAGCCTCCAGGCATTCCACAGGATCGGCAACGATTTCATATATTTTCACACGGTTGAATACAAAAATATCAATCATCAGTTTGGCGATGTACGCGCTGACCATTTCGTAGCGCTCATCGCGGTCAAGCCCCAACATCCAGATATATACAATCAGGCTCTTGTTTACCTTTGTCAGAACCTTTAAAAGCATTTTGTAATCGTTTCTAAAGACCTTGGGTGCATTGATCAAGTCGTACAAAAGCGTTTTCAGCAAATGCCACTCGCCGACATCCACAACATACCTGTTGCCCAGACGGCCTGTACGTAAAAACTCAGCCAGTTGAAAATGATCGATATTGTCATTGCGCAAAACTTCGATCAATTTACTGTAATTAATATTATTCTTCATCAAAGAGGTGTTCATGCCCCGGACTGCATTCCACATCTGCTCAAAATAAACGCCGGTTTTCTTCCCGTAGCGGGCTTCGTTCAGAACTCTCAGTCTTTCCACAAAAGTCTCTTTGGCGGAGTAGTTCATAAGCATATTAAAATCATCAATACATTCCAGGTTATTCTTGCCGAGCATACCCTCCGACCAGATGCGGCACTGCTCTTCATCGCTTAACATGGGCAAACCGTAAAATTCACGCACACTTTTCTGCTCGGCAGCCTCGTCCAGACTCAGATAGCGATTCCAGGTCTTCATCATGGCCAAATAGATATTTTCTTTTTTATCATCTCTTTCCGATGACTGGAGGATAGCGCGCATGATTGCATACCCGAGGCTTATATATAGCGCCGGTCTCCATTGCTCCTGATTAATTAAAGGCTGAATATTTATTACAATGTCTTTGCCGTTATAAGTTACTACTCTCACACCTGATTTGTTGCTGGATACAATTTTGTAGCGCTGCGTCCACGGATAATCCACATAACGGAAAGCGTAATTTTTTACAACTTTATGAATAAAGCAGTTAGTTTGTTCCAAAAATTCGGGGGTAACAAAGGGAGCATTGACCGCTTCGGAAACATCTATCTGCAAATGATGTCTGTCGTTGGCCACGGAAATTCTTTCCATCCAAATTCTTGTCGGACGTATATTGTAAATATTCGGTTTGTTAAAGATGTCCAATGAAGCCAACAATAGCTCCGGCTGGGCCTTATAGCTGTCGATCACGATACTTCTCAATTCATTTTTCGCCACCCTGGAATGCTTCATTGCCAACGCCACAAAATGAAAAACCGCACCGGCAAAAATATCCAGAATCTCGGGTTGAACCAGGGGTAGAATTTTGATCTGATAAAAATAAGGAATAAATAAATTCCAATGGACGTCAATAGTAGTGTCTTTACCGTCCTGCGTCACTTTTACAAGTGCAGTACGTCTGCCGACGATATTGAAAGTAATATTTGAATTCGCAAATTCCGGCCCCAACGGCTCCAGCAAAGTTTTTAGCCGTGAATCATTCAGCAAAATCATTCTATCAGTTATTGCCTGATTTTTATTGAGGATTATCTGCTGTTGATCCGGGGTCAACAGGATAAAATTATCCTCATCCCCCCTCTTGCCAAATGATAAATCGGGCAAATCGACGCTCCCCGCAACCGCTGGATAAATGACTACTTTTGTATTTTTCTCGCATACAGTTGGAGTGTATTGTTTAAGAACAATCGAATTCCCCATGCAACCTCCGGATGAGAAACAACTATTTCCTTGTATCTGCTTATTTTAATTTGAAAAGACTTTACATCTTAGCATGAAAATATAGGGACATTCCGTTTACATGTCAATTATTTATTTTTAAAATGTCAAATGCAAACAAGAAGTGGATATATCACTGGATATATTGACAATATATCTATTACGTGTAGAATTTAAATTTTAAAAATCTCTACCAATTATTTCGTTAGTTTAATTGCACTTTGCTTAACGTTTTCTGCTTAATCATCATCAACACACAAACAACTTCACAAGAAAGGAGAAAAACCAAATGACATTACAAGAAATGATTGCTGCAATTCAGAAGTCCTTAGGAGTTACGGTTGATGGTAAGGCTGGTCCCGAAACCTGGAGCGCTATTTATAAAACAATAGTAAAGTCTGAAGTTCCCGGTGAAAAGGCGGATTTAGATATTTCTCCGGTTGATTCAAGAAGTGAAAAGAGTATTTTGACACTTGATCCTAAAATTCAACCGCTTGCACGCACACTTGTGCATAAGGCGGCGGGCGTTGGAATTACAATCAAAATTATCAGCGGGCTTCGAACCTATGAAGAACAGAATGCGCTTTATGCCCAGGGTCGAACGACACCCGGTAAAATAATTACAAATGCGCGGGGAGGATTCTCGAATCATAATTTCGGAATAGCTTTTGATATCGGCATATTCGAAGGCAATAAGTATCTTGGAGAATCTCCGAAATATAAAACGGTCGGTATACTTGGCATGGACATTGGCCTGGAATGGGGCGGCAGCTGGAAATCAATAGTAGATGAACCTCACTTCCAGCTTCGACCTGATTGGGCAAAGGATTTGACTGAAAAGCAAATGCTTGCTGCACTTCGGGATCGTGTCGGGAATGGTCTTCCGATATACGCATAGTCATAATGCAAGGCGCAGGTATATGCACTCTGTAATTCCATTTCTAAATCAATGATGATATCGCGGCGGCTAGGCGGAGGTGACGAGGCGTATAACCTGAAGGTCACGCGTTATACATACGTCGAGGAAGCCGACGCCCCCGGCCTGCGCCGGGGCATGCTGTGCCAACAAAGATAGCGCTTGATTTAGAAATGGAATAAAATATCCCCGCCTGCAATCGGGATGTTTCAGAATGCATTGATTACATTCCCGAAAGTCAATTAATAAAAGGAGCGGAAGTTATAAACATGGTTAATAAAAATCGAGCGGTACGTGAGAGGGGTATGATTACGAAAAATATTTTGATTTTCTCCACGCTTGTTCTTTTTATTCTGGTTTCTACGGCTTTTGCCAAGGATCAGGGATACAAGAAATCGAGTACCGGAAAGTTTGATTCTTACGTTCTTGCTCTGAGCTGGCAGCCGGCCTTCTGTGAAACAAAACCAGATAAAAAGGAGTGTAAAACCCAGACCCCCGACAGATATGATGCCACAAATCTTGCCCTCCACGGTTTGTGGCCAAATAAGAACACCGACAAAAAACAAACCTTTGGATTCTGCGGCGTCAAAAAATCCATACGAAAACTGGATACCGCCAACAAATGGTGCAAAATGCCCTCCCTGAATCTGACGGACGAGACGAAAAAGGACCTGACCCAATCTATGCCGGGGTATGCATCCTGCCTCGAACGTCATGAATGGTATAAACATGGAACGTGCTCAGGTATGAAAGCCGACAAATATTTTTCGACTTCGAACCTCCTCGTGGCCACCTTCGCCGCCACGGCTATGGGCCAATACATAGCAGCAAATGTGGGCAGCATTATCGATGCAGATGATCTTTTTAAAGAATTCGAAAAAGATTTCGGTGAGGGCAGCCGCGATTCACTCAAACTGCATTGTACAAAGCTGGAGGGAGTGAACATGCTGGTGGAAGTCCGGGTTTATCTCGCTAATCCCATTCCCGCAGGAGGTGAACTGAAGGATCTGCTTGTTTCGCCTCCTGCGCATGAGAAAGGCAGCTGTCCGCAGACATTTTTTATCGATGAGGCTGGTTTATCCGGCGCACCGAACATGTAATTCCATTTCTAAATCAATGATGATATCGCGGCGGCTAGGAGGAGGCGACGCAGTCGTGGTTCGACAAGCTCACCATGACTGGCTCAATTATAAGCCTGTCCTGAGCCTGCCGAAGGGCCAACAAAGATAGCGCTTGATTTAGAAATGGAATAAAGGGATGTATATTCACACTACCTCTTAACCGCGACAGCCTCAATTTCCAAAGGAGCTCCTTTGGGCAGCGCGGTGACTTCAACTGTTGAGCGCGCCGGTGGTTCCTGCGTGAAAAATTCGGCATAAATTTCATTAACGATGGGAAAATCGGCCATATTTTTTAAAAAAATTGTCGTCTTTACTATATTAGACAAAGGCAACCCCATCTCTTCCAGGAGAGACTTGATATTTACAAGTACCTGACGTGTGGCGCCTTTAATATCGCTGATTATTTCACCGGTCGCAGGATTGATTGGTATCTGGCCGGATAAAAAAACAAACCCGTTTGCTTCGACAGCTGAAGAATAAGGTCCGATCGCTGGTATTTTACCGGATACAATGGCTTTTTTGTCCATACTAATTCAACATTCCTTTCTATCCATAGTAAAGAGATTAAATACTCATGGATTTATTCCCTTTTGCATTCAAGATGACACCGCGGCGGCTAGGAGAAGGCGACGCAGGCGTACTATTTTTGTACTCCGAGGAGCCGACGACGACGCCAACAAAGGTGTCGCTTGAATGCAAAAGGGAATCAAACTATTTTGAGCATTCTTTCTATAGATAGCCTCGCTCTATCCATAATATCCTGCGGCACGGTAATTTCGTGAACCATATCCGTAAGCGACCAGAGAACCTTTTCCTGATTGATGCGTTTCATATTCGGACAGATTGCCTTCTCTGACGCCGCATAAAAGTTTTTTTCCGGATTTTCTTTCTGCATCCGGTATATTATACCGATTTCCGTGCCTATGATGAACTCTGTCTCCGCTGATTCTTTCACATATCTGCACATTCCCTCTGTAGAAGTGACTACATCGGCAAGAGCCGTCAGCTCAGGGCTGCATTCCGGGTGAACGATTACTTTAGCTTTCGGATGCAGCTGCTTTACCCGCAAAATATGCTCCGGAAGAATACCGGCATGGGTCGGGCAATAACCATTCCAAAGTATGAATTTGCGTCCAACTTTTGAAGATACATACGTAGCCAGGTATTTATCGGGAACAAATATAATTTCCTCATGTGCAGTCAAAATGTGCCTTACCATTTTTTCGGCATTGGCCGATGTGCAGCAATAATCACACTCGGCTTTTACCGCCGCCGATGTATTCACGTAGCATAAAGCAACAGCTCCCGGATGCTCTGCTTTCAGGGCTTTCAGACCTTCAGCATCTATCATATCCGCCATGGGACATCCGGCATTTTTATCCGGCAACAAAACTGTTTTTTGCGGTGATAATATCTTTGCCGTCTCCGCCATAAAATGAACACCGCAAAACACTATTACATCGGCATCCGTTTTTGCCGCCTCGATGCTCAAGCCCAAAGAATCACCAAGAAAGTCGGCAATGTCATGAACTTCCGGCAGCTGGTAATTGTGAACAAGAATAACCGCATTTTTTTCTTTTTTTAATTTTTTTATTTGATCAACAATATCCATAAACGGCCCTCAATTAATTTTTTATATTTTTTGTAGTTCTCTTCGTATTTATTTTATTATTATTTTCTTTCATTTTTTCGGCAAGTTCGGCAATAGTAACACTTTTCAATGTCTCTCGAATCTTGTCACCCAAGTCTCTCCAGACATCTCTGGCCGGACAAATGGCGGCACGTTCGCATGTCAATGGTTGCTTCACGCAACGTACAAGACACGTCTCCCCTTCCAGAGCCTCTACGATATCGCACAGAGTTATATCCTGAGGGGCTCTTGCCAAAGAATATCCGCCGTGGGCTCCCCGCAATGAATTAATTAAACCCGCAGCGCGCAATGGAATTACAATCAGACTCAGATATTTTCCCGATATTCCTTCGCCGGCGGCAATATCTTTTAATAAGAGAGAATTATCTCCATCTTCACAAGCTAATGCTGTCATGAAACGCACACCGTATCTTGATCTAGTGGATAACTTCATTTGTTTAAACCTTAGTACTTTAGTTAATAAATTTATGATATATAATAAAATAATGCAAACATTTCTACCCTACCCCGACTTAAAAAAATCCTTGCAGGTGCTCGATTACCGCCGCCTCGGGAAGCAAAGAGTAGAGGCTTATCAAATTATTCGGACCATCAAATACGGGGGTGGCTGGAGCCATCATCCGGCGGTCAAAATGTGGCACGGATACATCAATGCTTTAAAGCTTTATTATAATCTATCACTGGAAGAATGGGTCAGGCGCGGGTACAAAAACCGGATGGAGAAAATGCCGATTCACGGTAAAATTGTCTATCCCGCCTGGTTCGGCAAAAATGAATTTCATGCCGCCCACCGTTCCAATTTACTGCGCAAAGACTTCATCTATTACAGCAATTATGGCTGGCTCGAACCGCCGGATTTACCATACAAATGGGGCTTGTAATAACTTAGAATAAGGGGTCTTGCCACCCTTTAGCGGTGGTTGCAACCTTTGTTCTGAATTATGCGGAAATTCCTGCAGCTAATGCTTTTTTTCACGGCTCCTTATGCCGCTCACCATCATTTATTTGATCGAGTTCTTTTGGACGACGGCTTATACCGTTTTTCGCCGAAGATAAGATCCTGCTTTTCGATAAACACTTCCGTATCTGGTGGTACGGAGTGAGTAAGCCAGACGTTACCGCCGATAACCGAACGTGCTCCAACTACCGTTTCACCACCGAGAATCGTGGCATTGGCATAAATTATAACTTCATCTTCCAGTGTCGGGTGACGCTTCTTGTTGCGCAGGCGTTTACATTCCGCTTTGCTCAAAGATAACGCACCCAATGTCACACCCTGATAGATGCGGACATTTTTGCCGATGGTCACCGTCTCGCCAATAACCACGCCCGTACCGTGATCAATAAAAAAACTTTCTCCAATATCAGCCGCCGGATGAATATCAATACCGGTGCGGCTGTGGGCATATTCGGACATTATCCGGGGTATTAACGGTACGTTCAAGCTATGCAGCAGATGGGCTATACGGTAAACAGTGATCGCCCTGAGACCGGGATAACTGAATATTATTTCATCGTAACCTTTTGCCGCCGGGTCTCCCTCGTATGCAGCAAGGATATCCTTGGCCAGCGCTTTCCTTAATTCCGGCAAATGATGAAGAAATTTTACAGTGATCTCATGCCCCAGTTCCTCGCACTTAACACAGGGAAGATTGTGGCGCAGGCAATCGTGACGTATTGCCAATATTGTCTGTTCGGATAGAACTTCAAACAGGCCCGTTACTTCCTGACCTAAATAATATTCCACATTCGTTTGATCCAGTCTGGTTCTGATAAAAAATCCCGGATAAAGGATGCGGTTCGTCCGCCGCATAATATCTATAATTGCATCCCGATAAGGTATCGGTTCGGCGCTGACATGATCAAAGCAACCTTCGTGATTACAGGAAGACACCAGCTTATCCACGATAGCGGGAATATCTTTCCGGGAATGTGTAACCGATTTTATATTTTCCTTGCATTGTTTTCTGTCTGACGGCTGTGTCATTAAATCCCGACTCCTTTATTGACCTTTTTTCCAGAAAGGCGACATTTCCCGCAGCCTGGCAATAATCGGGGGCATTTTATCAATGACAAAATCTATCTCTTCCTCCGTATTGTAGATGCTCAGGCTGAAGCGGATGGAACCATGCGCCATTGTGAAGGGAACACCCATCGCCCGCAATACATGTGAAGGCTGCAATGATCCGGATGTACAGGCCGACCCTGAAGAGGCGCAAATACCCAGCTCATTCATCAACAGCAGAATTGCCTCACCTTCGACAAATTCGAAGCTGATATTGGTGGTATTGGGGAGTCGGTTAATTGTATCGCCGTTGACGCGGCTTTGGGGAATCCTGTTTATAAGTTCTCTTTCCAGTCTGTCACGCATAGCTTTGACGTATGTATTTTCTTTTTCCATGTTCATTGCGGCCAGTTCAGAGGCTTTACCCAGACCGATAATGCTTGGTGAGTTCTCCGTTCCGCCGCGGCGTCCTCTTTCCTGATGACCGCCGATTAGAAACGGCGTAAACTTCGTGCCCTTACGAACGTAAAGCACACCGATTCCTTTAGGTGCATGCAGTTTGTGTCCTGATATGGAAAGCATATCAATGGCGTTGTTTTTCAGATTGATGGGGATTTTCCCGACAGCCTGTACGGCATCCGTATGGAAAAGAATGCCTCGTTCATGGGCCATTTCAGCGGCCTTTTCCACCGGAAAAAGAACACCTGTTTCATTATTACCCCACATCAGGCTGACAATAGCCGTATCCTGGGTCAGGCTTTTTTCCAGATTTTGCAAATCAAGCAAGCCGCTTTTATCCACGGGCAATTCGGTTATCCGATATCCCTGCGTCTCCAAATGCGCGCACAACGCGTGTATGGCCGGATGCTCCACGCGACTGGTTATAATGTGTTTCTTATCGGGCTGAGTCGCCAGAGCCGAATGGATAGCCGTATTATCGCTTTCCGACCCGCAGCTGGTAAATATTATTTCATCGGGACCGGCGCCGATCAACGCTGCAACCTGTTCGCGGGCTGCCCGGATTTTCTGCCCCACCTGACCGCCAAAAGTATGCATACTGGAAGGATTGCCGTATAAATTCCGGAAATAAGGAAGCATTGCATCCAGGACTTCTGCGGCAACCTGAGTGGTTGCGTTGTTGTCGAAATAAACAGTTTTCATTTGGCTTCCTCCTCAACCGTAAGATCCGGCGAAACAAGCTCTTTGAGTCTGTGTTCCACAAAATTTTTCAATGTAATATTCGCAGCCTTGCAAGTTGCGCAGGCGCCGCGTGTCGCCACGATAACCCGGTTGCCGACAACATCAATCAGATCAATATCGCCGCCGTCGTTTCTCAATGAAGGCCGGATTTCGCGGTCAATCGTTTCTTCAATCAGCCGGATTTTCTGGAGATTGGTAAGCTTTGGCTTTTTCGGCGTTACCGTTTCACTTCTCACACTGTCAATGATCTGCTGGATGGCTTCCTGGCAATTGCCGCAGCCTCCACCTGCTTTGGTGTAGTTTGTTACCTCCTCCACCGTTGAGAGATTGTTATCGCGAATAGCCCTTTCGATATCTTTGTCGGTCACACCAAAACACTCGCAAATAATTTTTGCCCCCGCTTCCAGGACCGGTGCACCTTTGTAATTTTCGATTGCCCTTACCAGAGCCTGCTTACCCATAACGGAGCAGTGCATTTTTTCCTGAGGCAAACCTCCCAGATAATCAGCGATATCCTGGTTGGATACCTTCAGCGCTTCTTCCAGAGTCATCCCCTTGATTATTTCAGTTAATGCCGAAGATGAGGCGATGGCACTGGCGCAGCCGAATGTTTTAAATTTGGCTTCTTTGATTCTCTTATTTTCGTCGAGTTTGAATGTAAGCTTCAAGGCGTCGCCGCAGGCCAGAGAACCAACTTCCGCTTCTCCATCCGGATTTTCAACTTCACCGACATTATGCGGATTGAGAAAGTGTTCTTTTACTTTATCCGTAT
>JBDKVD010000017.1:0-8486 GCA_039679325.1 Smithella sp. | reverse complement strand
TTGTCACGCCAGTGGCATCGCTGGGTAGCTAAGTTCGGAAGGGATAACCGCTGAAAGCATCTAAGCGGGAAGCCCACCTCAAGATAAGATATCCCTCTTGATGGAGACATCAAGACTGAAGACCCCTCGTAGACTACGAGGTTGATAGGTCAGATGTGTAAGCATAGTAATATGTTTAGCTAACTGATACTAATCGGTCGTGAGGCTTGACTATAATAACTATTTAATTTGAACTTATATTGATAAAATAAATAGAACATTCAGTTTTCAATATTGCGGTATGCAATGTCTTGCAATTATGCAATTATATAAAGAATAATTTCGGTGGCTATCGCAGAGAGGTCACACCCGTTCCCATCCCGAACACGGAAGTTAAGCTCTTTTGCGCCGATGGTACTGCATGGGCGACTGTGTGGGAGAGTAGGTGCCGCCGGATTTAAAATGCAAAACCCCCTTTGATTTTTCAAAGGGGGTTTTTTTGTTAAGAAATGATTAATTTTAAATACTCGTTGATTTCATAAAAATTATCCTGTTTATTAGGATAATAGAAGACAGTCGAGTTTAATTGGCTACGCAGGAATGGATTTTAAAATGGATATTTGTACAGACGTATAGGAGAAAAAAATGGATAAAAGCATACTCGAATTTTGGGGAAGAACTTTGTTAAATGCCGCTCAGAGTCAAAAACAATGGGAAGAGATGAATAAAAATATCGAAAAAATAGCAGAAGATAATCCATTTATGAAATTATTTTTAAAGTCTTTTGGCTGGCAGAACCAGGAAAAAGAAAAAAAAGGAGACATAATTCTCGAATTTACGGAAAAGTCAACTGCAGCACAAAAGGAATTTATCAAAGCATTTCTAACAATGTTCGATGTGGTTCCAAAGGAAAAATACCTCGGTCTGATGAAAGAAAATGAGGAGTTAAAAGTAAGAATTGCTGAACTTGAAACAATTATTCAAAGTTATAAAAATATGACAGAAAAAGGAAGTTATAATCCTGACAAAATAATGGATAACTTGACACATATTATGAACAATCAGGCACAGCAATTTCAGGAACTAATGAAACAACTAAATCAACCGTTAAAAAAAACGACAAATAGCAAAAAGAAATGATCAAAATGCGGGGAAAAAACGGGGATAAAGAGGAAGTAACCCCCAAAATGTAAATCGGGGGTTACTATGTCATTGATTAAATAATTAAAACCAACTCTTAGAGCTCCAGATATCTTCCTGCAATCCTTTTATATCCTCCTGGACAGCCAAATAAAGACTGGCATTCTGGATGGCAAGACCGCCCTGGTAAGCCAGGGCCGTAACTAAAGTAATTTCATCTTCAGTGAAAGTTCTTTCCTTGTCGCTGTAAAGACGCAAAACACCAATGACGGTATCCTTTGATTTAATCGGAACGCATAGTATGGATACGATGCCCTCTTCCTGTTTCTCTTTTTTATATTGAACTCCTGCATCGGTGGAAGCATTTTTCACGACTACGGGTTTACCTTTCAGTGCTTGGCCAATACTTTTCTCTGCGGAGATTTCTCCTTTGCTTAAATATTTTTCACTTAATCCAAAGCTGGCGACGAGTTTTAATGCACGTCTATCTTCATCCAACAACCTTACCGATGCTGCTTTTACTTTAAAGTTATTTGCAATATCTTCTGTGAGGGTTTGGAAGATTTGCTTAATATCAAGACTGGACGAAATACTTGCCGCCAGTTTTAAAAACATTGCCGTATTGTCACGTAGTCTCTTTAATAACCGCGCATGGATGATGGCAATACCACCCTGCTCGGCCAAAATGGAGACAAATTCAATTTCATCAGGAGTGAATTCCCGGATATCACTTGTATATAAACTGAGGACTCCCATCATTCTTCCCTTGACCATTATGGGAACTGTCAAAAGGGAGCCGATGCCTTCTGCTTTATTGATTTCATGGTTCGGCAGACGGGGATCTGTTTTTGCGTCGCGGAAGTAAATGTAACCGTCTTTGACTAATCGGGGAGGTAATTGTGCGGCATGATGCGATCTGGCGCTTAAATATTTGTCGGAAAGCCCGACATGGGCGACGGCAATATCCTCTGTTTCGAGTTCCGATTCTCCTTCCATAAGGAAAATTGCCGCTGCTTTTGCTTGCATTGTTTTAACGATGCTATCAACAATTAAATGAAGCAGTTCGTCATGACTTTGAGCTGTGCCAAAATCTCTGCTCAGTTTGCTTAGACTGTGGAAGTAATCAATTGTTGGTGTCATTCTTCTCTCCTCTTTATTTTAGATTGCTTCAGTAATTTTTTGCATTAATAATGATCTACTGCTGCGGGGGGATTTTGGTCTCCCTGCTTTAGTTCCTGTCTCCGCAAGGGAAGGTTGTTGAATATTCTGCGGCTCAGGCACTTTGTATTCAGAAGCCGGCTTTTGAAGGTTAACTTCCGATTTACGCCTGGCTTGAGTTTTTTGCCTGGGAGCATCTTCCTTGTCTCGGGCTTTCAGCCAGCGAACAATTTTGGGGGCAAATTGTTTTTGAGCTTTGGAACTGACGTAGATTCCAATGTGACCGGTCTCGATACATACATCTTCAACATCATTGCTGCCGACGGCGCTGGTCAATTGCTCACATGCTTCCGGGGGAACAAGATGATCGAATTTGCCGTAAAAATTCAGCAGCGGCATGGTGAGTTTTTTTAAGTCGACGCGTTTTCCATCCAAATACATTTTATTTTGAATTAGAAGATTTCTCTTGTAACAGTCTTCGATTAACTGGCGGAATGTTTCTCCGGGCACATCCGGGCTGTCGAAAATCCATCTTTCCATCCGCATAAAGTTTTCCACAAAGTCTTTATTGTCCATGTTTTCCGTAAAACCTATGTATTTATCGATCATTAAGCGTGCCGGGTTAAGGAGCAGGAAACCGAAATTCATGAGATCGCCCGGTATATTGCCGAAGCTATTGATCATTTTATCTACGTTCAGGTTTTTCATCCAGACATGCAATAATCCTTTATCCGTGTCAAAGTTGGATGGTGTAACCGTTGTAATCAGGTTCTTTATTTTGTCCGGGTGAAGAGCGGAATACATTATACACATACTTCCGCCTACACAAATACCCATGAGATTCACTTTTTGAATGCCGTTTTTTTCACGAATGAAATCTACGGCGTTGTTGATATAGCCGTTAACATGGTCGTCAATACTAACGTAACGATCCTTCCGTGTAGGATAACCCCAGTCCATCATGTATAAATCAATACCTGCTTTGAGGAAGGTTTGTACAACGCTTCTGTCCGGCTGCAAATCCAGCATTGTTTCCCGGTTGATAAGCGCATATATAACCAATAATGGTGTTTTAAGCTTGTTTTCGGCCGTTTCCGAACGGGTATAGTGCTTTAACTTGATCCTGTCTTCGCTGTAAACAATATCATAAGGTGTTACTGCCGCCTCGGTATTGAGTGGACTTAATAAAATATCGAAAGCTCGGGAAGCACGTTTCTGTGTATCTTCGGCGCTTTGCGCGAGTTTTTCCAATATAAGGTCAACGGGAATTTTTGTTTCTGCCATAATATTCCTCCTGCAATTGAAACCTCAGTTAAACTGCTTTGGCATTTTTTTCGAGTTCTTTTACACGTTTTTTTAATAGATGAAATTCCCTGTAGAGCTCATCCATCTCTTTAGTTGTGGGTATCGGTAGAAATTGTAAAATATCTCTTAAGGCCTCATTCTTAGCCACAACAAAATCCTCCATTTTTTCCAGAGTGTTATGTAAGGCATTTATATATTCTTCTGATTTGAAAAGACTCATATAGTGTCCTTCCAGGATCTTTACCCATATAGCATAATTATCCTTTGCCTCCTTTGGCAACTCCCCTTTCTGAGCCATATCTTGCAGCTTTTCCTGAAAAACTTTAAATGATTTTTCAATAGGCAGGTAGATTATGGAGAGGAATTCAGCCAATGTTGTTTCAAAGAGATTCTTCTTGTCCAGCATCTCATTGAATCTCTCCTG
This sequence comes from Smithella sp., assembly GCA_039679325.1. Classification (GTDB taxonomy): domain Bacteria; phylum Desulfobacterota; class Syntrophia; order Syntrophales; family Smithellaceae; genus MVRV01. The sequence goes on along the minus strand of JBDKVD010000017.1, from coordinate 4,480 downwards.
ATAAAATCTGGTGAGTCCCAGCTGCGGTATGTAAAAGTACTGCCGGAGTTCTTTTTCATAAATATCGGTTAATGCTCGAAAAACTTCCTGATCCAAATTGTCAAATTTATAAGCTTCCGCCCGGCGGCCGATATTTCCCGCTTTTTCCAATATGTGCGACTGTGTTTTAAAGCCTGCTTCCCAGCCGGATTTGGCCATTTTTAATATTATTTCCGGCAATGTATTAATAGCATTAATGGCGGCGGCAGTAGATTCAGGTTCGCTCATCGTTTTTGAGAAAGATTTCATTAATTTCAAGTTCTTCTGCCATTGTTCCACAAAGCGGTTACTGGTTTCAGTTTGAAACTTTTGTCCGTCTTCTTCAAATGACGGCATGGCCTGGGCTGCCTTTGACCACATCTCATACGATGCTTTAAGCCAGGATGGGAACGGGGATTCAGCTTCTTTACTTTTATTCTTGTCCTCAGGCATAATTCACCTCGTAATTTTTTCGGTTAAAAACAGACGTTATAAAATTAAATAATTTGCGAGAAAAGTGCAAACCCAGAAAGTACACTAGCTGTCAACGACACTAGAGGGGATACATTCTTCATCATAACATGAATTCTCCGCGGTATTGGTCAGAAATACTACCCCAACTTAGTATTTAACTTGTTAATATAAAAAAATATTTTTGTCAATGGTTATCGGGCTGAGAAAAATTGTAAAAAAATAGATAAAAAATGAATAAAAAAATGACCACTGGACAGAAGCAAAAAAATTTGCGATTTTAAAGGTTAAATTAATCAATGCCAAAAGTATCTCTAAAATTAGGGGAGTGTCTTTATGAAGGAAGATGAAATTGCCCGGGAAGAGAGAATAACTCCGGATAGACTTTTGTCCGTAATTGGCATATCACCAGCAGATAACCTGCAGGGTTTTTCTACTGCAATACCCTGGAAAAGCAAACTTGTAGGCCTTCAGGTAAGAGGATTGTTCGGCTATCAGAAGATACTCGATTCCGTCAGCAGGGATGTTTCCGTTTTTGGCCCGTGGGCTTTGGCTGCTGCCTGGCAGAGCAGCTTTATGGATGCTTTTGTAATCGGTCCTATTAAGGCGCATGCGCGCATGGCGGTTGGTTCGGGTAGAAATCCGGATCTTATTGCCGATATGAATGGTTGGATGTACAAAGGTTACTCTCGTCTGATTTACACGTTGACCGGATTTTTTACTAAGGACGGCAAATTTGACCGGGAAAAGGCACTGAAAACAACAACCACCAGGTGTGGAAAAGAATTTCTTCTAAATTACATGGAAGAATTCGGGCAGATTGAACATAATTACAACAACGTCGGTCTGACCCGCCTCAAAGCAATGAAGGAAATTTTAAAGTGCCTGCTGGTTTTGATTACGGAAGCCCCCTTTGCCGACGGAGAATTGCCTTTTGCCAAACACAACCCGGATGGGACTTTGGCAACATCATTTGAGGACTATCTCGCTGAAAACCGTACCAGGCTGGAAAATCTCTATCGTGAAAATGCTTTTGACATAAAAGAATTTTCAGAAAGAGCAACCGGCGGGAAAATCGGCTGCTCCGAATATGAATATGTTGAAGGATCGCTGATCCACCGCGTCAGACTGCGTTATTATCCATTGCCGGCCGGGATTGAGGCCAATGGTAAAGTTATTTATATGTGTTCACCGCTTATTAATAAGCCGGAGCTTTTTGATCTCGCTCCCGGTAAGTCCGTCATTCAAGGAATGCATAAAGAAGGTTACCAGATGTACCTTATTGATCATGGTGATCCCGGCTGGGAGGAAACAAAATTAGGCCTGGATTTCTATGGCAAAACGTTACATGACCATTACATAAGCATAATTCAGGAAAGACATCCCGGGGCGGAAATATATGTCATGTCTTATTGCATGGGCGGTACCCTGGTTCTGCCGTATCTTGCAAGGCGGGCCGAGGAGCGCAAAGCCGCCGGTAAGCCGATGGATATTAAAAAAGTGGCGCTGATGGCGTCGCCGGTGAAGTTCGATGATGAAGACAGCGGTCATAAAGCCATGCGTTCGCTGATCCGGGCAAATTATGATCCTCTGTTGATGCAGGAACTTTTCGGGGCGGTTAATATTCCACCACAGTTAATGGAAGCCGGGATGAATGAAATTCAACCTGGTGTCCAGTATACGGTTATTCTCGGTTTTTATGGCCGTGCAGAGGTCGCTGACGCCATCGCCGATGCCGTACCGTTTCTTTACTGGCTGACCCATGGAACTAAATTCCCGATAAAGGCTCATATGCAGTGGATTCAGAATGTTTATATGGATAATCAAATTTACGAAGGGAAATATTGTTTGCCGTCCAATAATCCCGAACTTGACGATAAACCCGTAAATATGAGCATGCTCAGAGAAGCGGGAGTCTCTATATTTGATTACAGAGGAACAAGGGATCCAATTGCTCCCCCAGGTTCCTGTGTAGCCTGTGAAGCCTGGGGGCAGGTGGGCTGCGGCAACGTGAGAGTTCTCAGCCCCGGATTAGACCGTATAATTGAAAGAAACATCGGTCATATCTTTGTGGTCAGCCGCAAGCATTTATCAGAATATCTCGATGCGGTTAATGTTTTTTACAGCTATTAATCCCGGTGCGGTCAGGTAAGCATCTGCGGCAGATTGCGACAGAACAAGGGGTTGCAACCCCTTGTTCTAAGTAACAGCACACCTTATTCCGTTTCTAATAATTTTTTCCAGTCGAGTGTTGGAAATGTTTCGGTCAGGGAATGATCGTCTCTCACCAGGTGATGCTCCAGTCGGCGGAAAACCTTTTCAGCGATGCCTTTAACTACATAAGGGTCAACGACGTCATCTTCCGTTCCATGATAAATTGTAACGGGAATGTTGATCTGCTGGCCGGCGTTTGGAGTGAATTCGGGAAGCATCAGTGCCGGTGCCAGTAAAATCATTTTTCGCACCCGGTTTTCGTTTTGCAGCGCATACTGGGCGGCCATCAGACCACCGTAACTTGATCCCACGAGAATTAGATTATCTTTTCCGGCAATCAATCCCGCAAGTTTCTGCATCCTTTCATTAAAGTCGCCGAAATAATCTTCAATGATCATTTGGGGAAAATGTAGGCGGAAAAATTGCCCTTTTGTTCCTTGTGATGTGCTTTCCAGTCCATGAATAAAAACTAACGTATTCGTCATTTTTTTGTCCTTTTAAAAAATTTTTCAATTTTACATTGATGCAATTATGACAGTATGTTAGGAGTCGCGCAAGAGGAGATTTTACTATGGCTTTAGTTTTACCTTTTAGAGCGATCCGGCCGCACCGCCGGTTTGTAGCACAAGTTGCCGCCCTGCCTTACGATGTTATGACCCGCGAAGAAGCGATAATTGCCGTCGAAGGAAAACCTTTGAGCTTTCTGCATGTGGAGAAATCGGAAATTGACGTTCCCGACCAGACCCCAGACCATGATCCGTTAATCTATAAAACGGCAAAACGCAATTTTAATCAAATGCTGGAAGACAGTGTATTATTTCAGGATGAAACCCCCTGTTTTTATGTTTATCGTCAACAGATGGGCACGCAGGTTCAAACCGGCATAGTCGGTGTTGTCAGCGCCGGAGAATACGATGAAGGCAAAATCAAGAAACACGAGCTCACCCGGCAGGATAAAGAAGACGACCGCATAAACCATGTCAATAAAGTCGATGCGCAAACCGGGCCGGTATTTTTGACATACCAGTCCAGTCCGCAGTTGAATGCTCTGGTTGGCCAGGTGACCCAAAACGATCCCGAATATAATTTTACCGCTGAAGACGGTGTGATTCATACCGCCTGGCTGGTGACGGATGCCCGTCGGGTTGAAGAGATAAAAAAGGAATTTTCCGCAATCGGTGCCCTCTATATTGCCGATGGACATCACCGCGCAAAAGCGGCTTCCTCAGTTGCGCGGATGAGGCGCAGTAATGATGCCTCGCCAGGGAGCGGGGAGTATGAAAAAGTCCTGGCGGTGCTCTTTCCCCATGATCAGTTAAAAGTTATGGACTACAACCGGGCCGTGAAAGACCTGAATGGTTTGACGCCGCAGGAGTTTAAAGAAAAAATAAGTTCCGCTTTTGCGATTACCGATAATTTTGCTTCGAGATCGCCGCAAAAGTTCCATGATTTCGGGATGTATTTACAGGGCAAGTGGTACAAACTGACCATCAGGGAAGGAATATATAATGATAATGATCCCGTAGCCCGCCTGGATGCAGCAATATTACAGGAGCATTTACTGGCGCCGGTTCTGGGGATTAATGATCCGCGCACCGACGACCGCATTAAATTTATCGGCGGCATCCGCGGTATGGGCGAGCTCGAGAAGCTCGTGGATAAAGATGGATTTGCCGTTGCTTTTTCTCTTTATCCGACAACAATCGAGCAGGTAATGCAGGTTGCCGATGCCGGAGCTATCATGCCGCCCAAATCCACCTGGTTTGAACCAAAATTG
>JBDKVD010000016.1:0-2575 GCA_039679325.1 Smithella sp. | reverse complement strand
CCATAAGGGGCAGAGCCTTTTTAATTAAGTTAACAAACAGTCCGGCTTCTTCGGGACAGTTGTAAAACGCCATGCCCACCGGGACATCGCCCCGGAAAACGATTTTTTTAAACTGCTTTCGGGACGGTATATGCTTTTCGTAGACGGTCAATCCGGGTTCGCCTTTCAATATTCCTGCCGATATAAGGTGGAAAGCTTTCGTCTTCAAACTGTTCATGGCGACGCTTCCGGGGTAACGTGATCTGGCGCCGGCCATGTTCAGCGCGACAAAATAGCCCTGTTCCATGGCTGTGGGCCAGAGGCCGATTATTTGAAGTTTGTTCCGGGCCAGGTCCATCGTCGCACAGCAGTCACCGGCGGCAAATATGTCCGGAGCGGATGTCTCCAGATATTCATTGACGGAAATCCCTTCATTGACTTTAATGCCTGATGCCTGCGCCAGATCCACAGAGGGCTTCACGCCTTTGCCAATCACGACGACATCAGTCTCCAACTCTCTGCCGGAGCTCAGATAAACCTTTAGCTCATCATTGCCCAGGCGGATATCGGTAACATCTTCACCGGTTATAATTCCTATGCCCATTCCGGTAATATCTTTCTCCAGGTACCGGGCGGAAGTTTCATCTAAAACCATGGCAAGAAGGTATGGGGAAGTGACCACCATATCGGTCTTGATATTTCTTTGAAGCAAACCGTATGCGGTTTTTATTCCGATAAAGCCGCCCCCTGATACGACAGCTCTTCCCTTGGTCGTCTCGGCTATTTTTTTTGCGTCATCCAGATAACGCAGGGTAAAAGTTCTTTTCCCCTCAGCGTAGTATTTTGGTTTTATCGCGTCAGCGCCCACGGCAATTAGAAGTTTGTCGTAGCCAAGCTCCCTGCCGTCCAAAAGGCGGACAGTCTTTCTTTGTGGATCTATATGCTCAGCTTTTTGTTCCAGGATGAATTGTACGTTTGATGGATAGTCGGCAGGCTTTGTGATTGTCAATTCCTGTTCAGTCATGGTATTGCCGAGGTAATAAGTCAGAAGGCATCGGCAGTAAGGAGGATATTTCTCGTCGGATATGACGGTAATATTCGCTTGAGGGGAAATTTTGCAAAGGGTGTTAAGACAAGAAAGTCCGGCGGCACTTGAACCAATTATTACTATATTCATTCCTCTAATCTCCTTTCAGGAGTTAAAAGGCAGTTTGTAATAATTTTTTCCAATCATAAGCAGTTTTCTATCGCATAAATTACTGTCATATCGACCGAAGGGGAGAAATCTTTATGTTACTTCGGCAAATAAAGTACTAAATAGCGCTGGGCAATTACCAGAAGATTTACTCACGCATCACAGTATTACTGGATTGCCCGCTCGAAGTCGGGCAATGACATATTTGAGACATTTGCATAACCTTCTTTTTTGTCATTCCGGGCTTGACCCGGAATCCAGGAAGTCATTGATAAAACTGGATTCCCGCCTTCGCGGGAATGACGAATATTTTCGATTCATTTGTTTTGCAAAGGTCTTTATTTATATTATTCACAGGTTAGTTCTATGACAAAATACTGTTTACAATCCTTGCGACTTCCGAAATAACCTTCGGACTTTTAACCGATTCAAAGGGTTGTCCGCCGTTGATATCCGCCTCAATGAAATCCTGATGATACGGGATAAACCCCAGAAAAGTAAAATCGGGCAAGCTGCTTTTCAAGTATTCCTTATCTGATTTATTACGGACTTTGTTGCCCACTATCACAACTTTTTTTAATCCGATCTCCTGTGCCAGTCTGTTTGTCTCCAGGGCGGTTTCAACACTTCTCTTCCCTGGTTCCACCACGACAATTAAGCAGTTGACGGCGCCTGCCGTACCGCGGCCCAGGTGCTCTATCCCTGCCTCCATATCCATGACTACGGCCTCGTCGCGATTGAGAACAAGATGCGAAACGAGAGATTTGAGCAGGACATTTTCAGGGCATACACAACCGCCGCCGCCTTTCTTAACGCCCCCCATAACCATTAGCTTTATGTTCCCCTCGGTAATAGAGAGCCTTTCCGGCAAGTCGCTTACAGTCGGATTCATTTTGAAAAATGTCCCCATTGACCTCATCTTTACTCCCGTTCGTTCTTCGATGAGTTCTTTCATGTCGGCGATGGGAACAATAGAAGAGTAATTGGGCATCCCCAATGCAAGCGCCAGATTGGCATCCGGGTCGGCATCTATTGCCAGAACCTTCATCCCTCGCCGGGAGACTTCTTTGATGACAAAAGCGGCAAGCGTGGTCTTTCCTACGCCACCTTTTCCGCTGATAGCCAGCTTCACGCCACTATTTGCCTTATTCCCTTTCAGCATTTATTGCCATCCATAATGTATTGTAAGATATCTGATTGTTGTTTGGTTGGATCTTTCGCTATTGCACATTCACAATGTATATTTATGCCTACAATAATCAATATTTATAGTCTTGTCAAATTAAAATGAAGTTAAATTTTATAGAGATAATCATATGGTATGACCTATATTGCCTTGACCAATAAGATGTTATCCTTTATAAGCGCATTTCATTCAGTCAAAGATTAAATATGTGGAGG
>JBDKVD010000015.1:0-4189 GCA_039679325.1 Smithella sp. | reverse complement strand
CCTCGTAAAAAGGCCGGATGCTGCGTTGCGCTTCATCCCTTGTCACTGCGGCGTACGCTAAGTACGCCTCATTCCTCGGTATTCGCGCGCCTTGCCTGCGACCTTTTTACGAGGTCGTCTGAGAATTGTTAATTTCATGACTTTTTACGAGACCATCATTCTTTAGTTTGTCGCGATTCCATGTGGCAAAAAATAATTTTTCAGGTGTGAAGCGCTCTACGCTCCTGTAAATTTAATTACGCAACTATTTTTTCAAAGAGTTTTTTTCTTTCAGTTCCGGTTTGTATTATCTTAAATAACTTCAATTACTTATTGTATTGCGAGGTGTAATTGGTTTTTGGTATGCAATATGCAAAGTAAGGGCAGCTATTTGTTATTATTAATAAATAATTTTTTTTCGAAATTCAGTAGATATTGCAGGGAGGTTTTCAATGAACGAAAGTAAATGTGCAGCAGTTGTCTTTCCGGGACAGGGATCGCAGCGTCCGGGCATGGGAAAAGAATTTTATGATCAAATTCCCGTAAGCCGCGAAACTTATCAGGAGGCTTCTGACACATTAGGTTGGGATGTTGCCGCCATGTGTTTTGGCGAGGATGAAAGACTCAATCTTACCCAATATACTCAACCATGTATTTTAACAACGGAAATAGCTATGTATCGTGGTTTGGTCGATCGTTATGGTTTTTCGGCCCAGTGCTTCGGAGGTCATTCGTTGGGCGAGTTCACGGCGTTTGAAGCCGCCGGGGTTATGCCGCTGGCCCAATTGCTCCAGATAGTTCAAACCCGCGGTAAGTTGATGCAGGAGGCGGTTCCTGTGGGAGTCGGGGGCATGGCGGCCGTCATATCGGAAGGTCTTGATGCCGATCAACTGAAGGAACTATTGAAAGACCTGCCCCTTGACCTTGCCAACATAAATTCGGCCAACCAGATCGTCATCAGCGGTCAAGCCTCGGCACTACCGGAGGCGGAAAAAATATTGTCGCAAGCTCTGGCAGGAGAAAAACCATTTAGATTCGTTGAGCTGAAAGTAAGCGCACCCTTCCATAGCCGTTTTATGAAACCGATCGCCGAGCCTTTTTCACAGACTTTCAAGGAAGTTGGTACGGGATTGACTCCAGGGAATGCTCCAAAAGTAACATCCAATTTTACCGGTGGATTCCATTCGGATTCAGCTTCTGAAATAATTGACAACATGGTTAACCAGCTCAGTAATGCCGTTAAATGGCGTGAAAATATGCAGGTATTGGCCGCCCGGGCCACTGAAATTTATGAAATCGGGCCTGGTCGACCCTTACGGGAGTTCTTCAAAACAATCAATGTTACATGCCAGTCGATTACGGGATTGGCGGCAGCGGAAAAAGTTTTTGGCGGAGCAAAATAATATTTAAAAATAATGGGTTGGTAACTTAAAGGCGCGAAACTTTTGTAATAGGAAAGGTTTTTTATAAAATGGATTTTAACTTGAATGAAAATCAGTTGATGTACTTGGAATCGGTACGAAAACTGGTGAAAAATGAGATCACGCCCCATATTCTGGAGATGGAAAAAGCCCACAAATTCCCCTGGCCGGTAATTTGTAAAGCGTGGGAGATGGGTATTATTAACTTATGCATCCCGGAATCTGTGAAGGGTTTTGATATCGACGTTATTTCATCGGCGATGATTATCGCAGAACTTTCCTATGGTGATACGGGAATTTCCACTTCGGCGATGTGCAATGATCTGGCCAATGTGGTCATTTCCCAGCATGGTACGAAAGAACAGCAGGAAAGATTTCTGCGGCCTTTTGTCGAAAAGCCTCTTTTGGCGGCCTTTTGTTTGACGGAACCGGGAGCAGGTTCGGATAATTCCATGATGACCTCATTCATCGCGAAAAGGGATGACGGCTCTTATGTGTTAAACGGCTCCAAGTGTTTTATTACCAACGCCTCCTATGCTTCGCAATACACTGTCCTTTGCAAGGTTGGCAAACCTGCCAGCAACTTTATGGCTTGTGTTGTTATTCCGGTGGATGAAGTTACAGCGGATGTGATACCGGACATCGCCAACAATACCCGGGAAATAAATTTGTCAACGGGCGGCAAAATTAGCATCGACAAACCTGAAGACAAACTGGGGCAGCGTCTGTCTAATACGGCCAGTGTGACGTTTGAAGATGTTGTCATCGGGACGGATCAGATTATCGGGGATAGAAGATTCGGCTTTAAATACATAGTTGACGTCCTGGATTATGCCAGGCCGATGGTGGCGGCAATCGGCCTGGGATTGGCCAAAAGAGCGCTGGCGGTCACTCTGGATTATACCCGGGAGCGCAAGCAATTTGGTCAACGGATATGTGATCTTCCCGTGGCCAGAGAAACCATTACGGCTATGTGGAAGAAGGTGGAACTGGCGGAGCTGGCTCTTTTAAAAGCAGCCTGTAAAATTCAGGAAAAAGCCGTTGATGCCGGAATCTATGCATCATTGGCGAAAAACACCGCAGCGGAGGCGGCCATTTTCTGCTCGGCGGAGGGCTTGCATCTGCATGGCGGCTACGGTTTTACGACAGAGTACGAAATTTCCAAACTGTCCAGGGATGCCCATATTGTTGATATTTATGAGGGCGTCAGGGAAGTGCAGAACATGATTATCGGCCGGGAGATAGTATAAGGATGCTTTATATTCACTCAATGGGACACTTTCATCCGGAAAATATTATCTCCAATAAATTTTTGGAAGACTTGGACATAGGAACTAACAATGAATGGATTATGGAAAGGGTGGGGATTGAGAACCGCCGTACCGTTCTGCCTTTGGATTATATCAGACAAACAAAGAATGCCAATAAACTGGATTCTTTTGCCGTCAGACAGTACACCAATGCTCAAATGGGGGCCAGTGCCGCCCGTATGGCGGTGGAGCGCGCCGGCATAAAACTTGAGGATATCGGTCTTCTTGTCTCCGGTACTTCTACCCCTGATAATCTGGCTCCGGCGGAAGCATCGGCGATTGCTGCACAACTGGGTATTGAAGTGCCCTGTTTCGATTTGAATTCCGCCTGCTCTACGTTTGGGATGCAGATGAATTTTCTTTACCGGATGCAGCCGGAGGCGCTGCCGCCTTATGTTTTAGTTGTTAATCCGGAAACGATGACCAAGTCGATCGATTACACCGATCGCAATAATGCTGTGCTTTTCGGGGATGGTGCTGCCGCTACGGTAATTTCCTCAACGATTCCGGGGCGCACTGTTATTTCGAATTGCGGCTTTGATTCCCGGCCGTCCGATTGGAGAAAGGTCGGCATTGACTGGGACTGGAAATTTCACCAGGATGGCAACGCGATTCAGGGTTTCGCCATTCGGAAGACGACCGAATATCTTAAACGGCTTCAGAATGTTGCCGGAGCTGACGCCGGACGTTTAATTTTTATCGGCCATCAGGCCAATTTAATAATGCTGGAAGCAGTATGCTCCCGGGGGAAAATTGCCGGAGAAAACCATTGGTATAACGTCGATCAATTTGGCAATCAGGCCAGTTGCGGCGCTCCCTCTGTTTTAAGTATGCACTGGGCTGATATGAAACCGGGAGATAACATTGCCGTAGTTATCGTCGGCGCGGGGCTTACCTGGGCATATATGCTGTTGCAAGTTAAGGAGGATAAATGATGGAAAAACCGGTTGCACTTGTCACGGGAGGGGCTACGGGTATCGGCGCTGCCTGTTGCCGTGCCCTGTCTCAAGAAGGTTTTCGTGTTGGCGTTCATTATCGCAAGAGCGGCGAGCAGGCGCAAAAAGTTCTTGAGGAGATAAAAGACGGGTTTTTAATTCAGGCTGATCTGACCAACATTGAAGATGTGGAGGCCATGGTTGGCAGGTTAAAAGAAAATACCAGGAGCATCGATGTTTTAGTTAACAATGCCGGTCAATCGATTAACGCTGATATATTTTCCATGAAGATTGAGCAGTTTGACGAGCAAAGGGCGTTGACGCGCGGCGTCTGGTATATGACCAAACGAATTCTGCGACAATTCATGCTGCGTAGTCCGGCCGGCCGCATTATAAATATTTCCAGTGTTGTCGGCTATTTGGGTAATGCCGGCCAAATTCCGTACACAATGGAAAAGGCGGCTCTGGATGCATTTACTAAATCTCTGGCCCAGGAACTGCGCGGTCGCAACATTCTGGTTAATTCCGTTGCTCCCGGTTTTAT
>JBDKVD010000014.1:0-3173 GCA_039679325.1 Smithella sp. | reverse complement strand
ATTGCCAACAGAGCTCTTTCGGAGTCCGTATTGTTTAAATCTTAACCCCGCAGGATCGATAAACTGCATCATAAGGTGTTTGAAACATGAGCTATTCTAAGATAGTGATATGGGTTCGCGCCTTTCGGCTTCACTTTGTAATTCCGGCGGTTTTGCCGGCATTGCTGGGCAGCGTGATTGCCTGGTCGCAGGGATACCCTTTTCATGTTTTAAATTTTCTGCTGGTTTTGTCTGGCATAACACTCAACAGCATGGGCTTGAATATGCTGGATGATGTTATCGATTTTAGAAATGCCGTTGATCGTAAAAAAAACAGCGAAAAGAACCCCTATTCGGGAGGAAGCGGTGTCTTAACAGATAACCTGCTGACACCAAACAAAATGCTGACTGCATCTATCCTGTGCTTCACCGGAACATCCTTCACAGGCATTTATCTTTTATGGGCTTGTGGATGGCCCGTTTTTTTTCTCGGTTTGTTCGGTCTTCTTTCTTCCATATTTTACACCGTTCCGCCGATAAAGTTCGGCTACCGGGGTTTCGGTGAACTTGGTTTGCTTGTCAATTTCGGTCCCGTTATTGTCCTTGGAGCCTACTATGTTCAGGCCGGCAGATTTGCAATGGAACCGCTTCTGGCTTCGCTGATTTTAGGATTGATAATGTGGTCGATGATCATTGTTAATGAAATCCCCGATTACGATGATGACCGCGATGCCCGCAAATGGAACCTGGTGGCCAGATTCGGAAGACAGGCTGGACTGCGGCTTTATGTCCTAGGCCTGGTCGCCGCTTATATGGTGCTTATCCTTATGGTACTGGCCAGTGTAAGCAGTCCCCTTGTTCTGCTGGGGCTGATAAGTCTCCCCTGGACGCTGCATTCCATCCTGGTCGCGGGTCGCTTCCTTGATAATCCGCTGCATATTGTTCCGGCCAACCTGTCGATAATCAAGGCTCATACCATAACAGGGCTGGGGCTTATTATGTCTTATCTTGTCAATGGTTTGCTGCGATAATAATTCTTCTAATGGAGAACCGATGAAAAGCGATAAAAAAAACCCCAATCTCTTAATTCACGAAAAGAGTCCCTACCTTCTTCAGCACGCCTATAATCCTGTCCAATGGCATCCCTGGGCGAAGGAAGCTTTTGAGAAAGCAATGCGGGAGGACAAACTGGTATTTCTTTCCATCGGCTATTCCACCTGCCACTGGTGCCATGTGATGGCCCACGAATCCTTTGAAGATATGGAAGTGGCAAGACTTTTAAACAAATATTTTGTCTGCATAAAGGTTGACCGCGAAGAGCGTCCCGATATTGATAAGATCTATATGACGGCCTGCCAGGCTTTCACGGGAAGAGGAGGCTGGCCGTTGACTATATTCATGACGCCACAGCGACAACCTGTCTACGGCGCTACATACATACCAAAAGAAAGCCGTCCCGGCTTAATCGGGATGCTTGACCTTCTGCCCCAAATCCAGGAAATATGGAAAAATAAACGTGAAGAAGTATTGATCGCGGCCAATCATGTCATATCCATAATCGGGAAGACGGATGACAGATTTGCTGATGAAATCAGCAAAAAAGATTTAACCATCGTTTTTCAGCAACTTGCTGCGGAATTTGACAAAACATATGGGGGTTTCGGCCCTGCCCCCAAATTTCCCATGCCTCATCAGATAATGTTTCTGCTGCGATACAGTATTTGGTCGGGCGACAAAAAAGCCGTGGAGATGGTTTCAAAAACGCTGGATTTGATGGGCAGTGGCGGCATTTATGACCAACTCGGTTTCGGCTCTCACCGTTACAGCACTGATGAAAAATGGCTCGTCCCTCATTTTGAAAAAATGCTCTACGATCAGGCCCTGCTTTCCATGGCCTATGCGGAAGCTTACGGAATGCTCGGTTTCCCCGGCTACCGGGAAAAGGCCGCCGAGATTTTCCGCTACGTTCTACGGGATATGACTTCTACGGACGGCGGCTTTTACTCAGCCGAAGATGCGGACTCCGAAGACGAAGAAGGGAAATTTTATCTCTGGACTAGAAATGAAATTGAACAGACGCTTTCCCTGGAAGAGGCAAAACTGATAGCCAACATCTATAATATTGAAAAAGAAGGCAACTATTTTGAACCGTTAACAGGCTCGAAAAGCGGCCGCAATATCCTGCACCTGAAAAAATCATGGCCGGAAATTGCTTCTTCTTTGGGCTTATCCGAGGAAGAATTAAGGCGCCGGGCAAAAGAGTTGCAAGAGAAACTTTATCTAGCACGGGAAAAACGTATTCATCCCCATAAAGATGATAAAATCCTGACAGACTGGAATGGCCTGATGATAGCAGCTCTGGCCGTTGGGTCGCGTCTCTTGAAAGAAAACATTTATCTGGAAGCAGCTTTGCGCGCGCTGGACTTTATCATAAAAAACATGCAGAAAGCCGACGGAGGACTGCTGCATCGTTACCGGGATGGCGAAGCGGCCATCGACGCCAATCTGGACGATTATTCTTTTTTAATCTGGGGATTAATAGAGTCTTACGAAGCAAGTCTCGATGAACGCTGGCTCCAAAAGGCTTTAGAGCTGAATGATTATTTAACCGAACATTTCTGTGATGAAAAATCCAGCGGCTTTTATTTTTCTGCGGATTTCCGCACCGATCTGATCGTACGTCAGAAAGACAGCTATGACGGCGCACTTCCCTCCGGAAACTCCGTAATGCTGCTTAATCTTCTGCGGCTTTCCAGAATTACGGGCAATTCCAAACTGGAAGATACGGCGCGGCGCATAAACCAGGCTTTCGCCGCCTCGGTGCGTCAAAATCCGGCAGCACATACCCAGTTCATGACCGGCCTTGGCTTTGCGGAAATTCCCTCTTTTGAAATTGTCGTTGTCGGCAAGCGCAGCGATGCGAATACGAAACTAATGCTTGATGAACTCAAATGCCGCTTCTTACCCAATGCCGTAGTTATCTTCCGGCCTGATGACGAACCCGACGCCGCCATAACCCATATTGCTCCTTTCACAAAAGACATGAAATCCATCGACGGCAAAGCAACGGCTTATGTCTGCTCCAACTTCACCTGCAGCAAACCGACAACTGATATTGAAGAAATGCTGGCATTGTTGAATACACAGAATCTTTCTGATGTTAATCGGTCCAGGTACTGATGCCCTGACCTTCA
>JBDKVD010000013.1:0-1563 GCA_039679325.1 Smithella sp. | reverse complement strand
TAAGTATGGAAAAATGTATTATCACCGTTGCGCCGACCGGTGCATGGCCGAAAAAAGATAATAATCCCAACGTTCCGATGACTCCCAAAGAAATTGCCGAAGATGTCAATGATTGCTGGAGGGCCGGCGCTTCCATTGCACATCTGCATATGCGCGATGATGCCGGCAACGGCACTATGAATATTGATAAATTTCGTGAAACCGTTGCCCGCATCAAGGAAAAAAACTGCGAAATTATTATTAACCTGACGACTTCCGGCGATCTGCAGGCTACCGAAGAAACTCGAATGGCTCATTTGATCGAACTGAAACCGGAAATGGCTTCCTACGATGCCGGTTCCATGAATTGGATGCACACCGGATTGTTTCTGAATCCACCCGCCTTTTTGGAAAAACTGGGGCTTGTGATGCAGGAAAACGGCGTCAAGCCGGAAATCGAAGTTTTTGACGCCGGATTTATTTATAATGCCCTGTACTACCAGAAAAAAGGCGTCTTAAAAGGGCCTCTGCACTTTCAATTTTGCCTGGGTGCGGCGGGCGGCAGCGCGGCTACGGTGGAAAATCTGATTTATCTGAAAAGTCTGATTCCTAAAGAATCAACCTGGTCCGCTTTCGGCATCGGCGCAGGTCATCTGCCGATTCTGCTGGCGGCGGTTGCCATGGGCGGCCACGTTCGGGTCGGCATGGAAGATAACGTCATGTATGCTAAAAACCGGCTCGCCGCATCAAACGCCGAATTTGTGGAACAAGCCGCCCGAATCATTAAAGAGGCCGACCGCAAAGTAGCCACGGTAGATGACACCGGAAAGATTCTCGGTCTGCGATCGTAATTTTAATCGGTTACGGGTTGGAAGTTCTCGAACCACCTCCGTCACGGAGCACGCCTGGCGCATCCGGCATTCGCCGGAGTTCCTGCCGGGGAGCCTGTCCACCTCCGCCGGAAAATCGTTTCGTAATATCATTGCAAGCGAATACAATAATCGCAACAATCTCGTAAGATCTTGAAAATATTAGATTGCCACAACGCCTGAGAGGCGTTTCGCAATGACAATCATCTATAATGACACAACATCCGGCGGAGGAAATGAACCGGCATATACCTAATGGTTTATTGACATTATTAATTTATAGAGTATACTTTCACTAACAATTTACAGACACAGGCGTGTTTTTAGTATTCATCAACAACCAACCCAACAATTTAACATTCAAACTTCTGAAGAAGATTTATGTAGTCAATTTTCCAGACGAAGCCGCGGGCGAGTTTCCCGGTGGTCCGTCTCTGGAATGCTTCTTTAAAATATTCTCTTTTCCAAAAGCGCTTTGTCATATTTTTCCAAAGAATAACAATCTGAGGAGGACAGGATATGATAAAAAAAATTGCTGTTTTTGTCGGAAGTCTGCGCAAAGAATCTTTCAATCGGAAAACGGCCATCGCGCTCACAAAACTGGCTCCCGTATCTCTTGCACTCGAAATCATCGAGATCGGCAAGCTTCCTCTCTACAATCAGGATTATGACGACGAAGGCAACCCTCCTGAAGTATGGACGGAGTTCCGTAAGC
>JBDKVD010000012.1:0-4983 GCA_039679325.1 Smithella sp. | reverse complement strand
CCCGGCTCAAGGCTGTCGGGAATGCCGTCCTGGTCGGTGTCCGCTGGGTAAATAATATGGATGGTTCTATTAAATTTTTACTTTCTATGGAAGGCCGCGGGGGATACCCGCTTCACAGGGAACCGCGGTCTGGCAAAAGCCGCATCCATAGCTCGCAAACCCATAATGGCTTTTGGCATATTCAGCGGCTGTCTCGAAAAGATATTTTTTGCAGGCATCCTTATCGTGCCCCCTCTCCGAGATTGCACCGGCCGGGCAGCGGGCAATACACTTTCTGCATTTTCCGTTTACGTAAAACAGGCAATAGTCGTGCTGATGCTTATATTTTCTGGGAGTAGGCGGAATCACTATTTTGGCTACCAGCGATCCGCAGCGCATGGCCTTGCCCTTCTCCGTTATCAAGCCGTCGCATAACCCGAAGGTACCGAGTCCGGAAACAAAAGCGGCGTGACGTTCGGACCAGTTGGAAGCAAATCCATATTTTTCTGAAGTCTGCCAACCCCAGAGCGGGGAAAGAACAGGTGCAACAGCGGGATGGCCCTGATGAGTAAGAATGTCCGCCAGATGACGGGCGAGGTTGAAATTTGTTTCTTCGCCGAAGTTGCGTGATCGCGACCATCTTTCGGCGGGATATTTTTTCTGGCGGCGTTGATCTTCCCTCGTCGCGGCGGTCTGGGGGAGAACCCAACTGATGGCGGTAAGGTCCGCAGGCCCGACGGGAATTTCAGGAAAGGAAAGGGAAAAGATTTCCAGGGGTGTCCAGTAAAATGAGCCGATATCGGATTTTAGATATTGATAAAGTGGGTCGCTGCCGCTGGAAAAACCGACAAGTGCTTCTTCCCAGGCCTTTTCACCCGAAGCGGTTTGAAGCGAGTTCCGGGGGGAGGAAAGAAATTCGTTTATTGCCAAGATAATAGTCTGGCCTGCTGCCGGCATCGCCTCTCCTTAATTATACGGGTTGATAAAGACTTCCTTATCTAATATTGATGGATTCGAAAAAATCGCAAAGTTAACGATTTTCAGGCGACTTCGTAAAAAGGTTGCAGGCAAGGCGCGCAAATCCTGAGGAGTGAGGCGTACTTTTGCGTACGCCGAATAGCCTGCCCCGTGCTTGACACGGGGAGGGATGCCGCGCAACGCAGCATCCAGCCTTTTTACGAAGTCGTCAGATGTTGAACCGGAAGGTAATGATATCACCATCCTGAACAATATATTCTTTACCTTCGAGGCGCATGCGGCCGGCTGCTTTAACTCCGGCCTCTGTCTTGCCGCAAGCGATAAAATCATCATAATGCATCACTTCGGCCTTGATGAATCCTCTTTCAAAATCGTTATGGATTGTCCCGGCAGCTTTGGGCGCTTTGGTTCCCTTAGGAATGACCCAGGCTTTCACTTCATCTTTCCCGGATGTAAAAAAGGAAATGCGTCCCAGCAGAGAAAATGCTCCCCGGATGATCCGGCCAAAAGCAGGTTCGGCAATGCCCAGGGAAGCCAGAAATTCTTTTTGGTCGGCGGCATCGAGACCGGCCAGTTCCGCTTCAATCTTACAGCAAATGCCCATTACCGGTTCCGTCAATTTGGCCTCTGCGGCAAAAGCATCGGCAAACGCTATATTATCTTCGGCAACGTTGATGACAACCAGTTCCGGCTTTACAGACCAGAACGAAAAACTGCGCAAAGAAAAAACTTCCGCCTCCGTCAATCCGGCGCTACGCAGCGGTTTGCCGGCTTCCAGCACTTCTTTTAATCGCGGCAGAATTTCCACCTGGGTAACATCCTGCGGACTAAGTGCTTTTTTGGACATTTTAGTCAGGCGTTCCAATTTTTTCTCGATGATCAGAAGGTCGGAAAAAATCAGCTCATCTTCCAGTTTGCGATAGGAATCAATGCACAACTGGACGTCCGGCAACGAAAAGCCGTCAATGACATGCAAAATACCGTCGGCGCCGCTTAAGTTTTGTCGCACGGATTCCCAGGGATGTTCGCCCACGGCATGAACATCAACAAACGGAACTTTCGCCGGTGAGACTTTCACCGGCTGATATATTTCTACCAGTTGATCAAAACGTTCATCGGGAACTGCGGCCTGGCCCCGCACGCAGGTTTCGTTATGCGAAGCACTACTTTTTGTACCGGTCATTATTTCGAACAGGGTGCTTTTACCGCTCTGGGGAAGCCCCAATATGCCCATTTCCATAAAAAATAGCCTCTTTTATTAGGCTGAAGGCCGAAGACTGAAGAAACCTAATAGCCTTAAGTCTTCAGCCTATCTACCTATTTACCTATTTACCTATTTAAATTCCTTTTCGATTCTCTGCATCGCTTCTTCCAGACGATCATCCGGCACCGTCAGCGATATGCGCACGAAGCCTTCGCCATATTGGCCATAGGCTGTACCGGAAGCGACAACAACGGCTGTTTTATCAAATAAACGGTTAGTGAATTCCAGAGAGGTCATGCCTTGCGGCACCGGCACCCACAGATAAAACGTCCCGCGGGGCGGATCAAAGTTTATCCCGATCTTCTTTAAGGTTTTGAGCACCAGCTCCCGCCGCTTTCCGTAAACTTCCAGCATTTTTTCGATAAAGGGCGCCTCATTGCGCAGCGCCTGGATACCGGCAAACTGGATGGGATTAAAAATTCCGGAATCAGTGTTCTCTTTAACTTTGCTGATCGCCGCGATCAATTCCGGATTACCGCAGGCCATTCCGATTCGCCAGCCGCACATGTTAAACGGTTTGGACAGAGAATTGAGTTCGATGCCCACATCTTTCGCGCCTTTCGCCATCAGGAAACTGATGCGGGGCTGACCGGAAAATAAGACTTCACTGTATGGATTATCATAGCAGATGGCAATGTCCGACTCTCGGGCAAAGGCTACGAGTTTATCGAGAAACTCCAGAGTCGCGCAGGCTCCGGTCGGATTATTGGGATAATTAAGAAACATCGCCGTGGCTTTTTTGACGACATCGGAAGGAATGTCTTCCAGCACCGGCAGATAATTATTTTGCGGCAGGATGGAAACATTGTAGGGAACACCCTCTCCCATAAGAATGCTTGCCCGGTAGGCGGGGTATCCGGGATCGGTCATCAACACGGTATCACCGGGGTTGACCCGCGCCAGAACAAAATGATGGCAGCCTTCTTTTGATCCTATCAGTCCCAGAATTTCGTTGTCCGGATTTAAAGTAACACCATATCTTTTTTGATACCATGCGGCTATCTCCTGACGATAAAGCAGCATCCCTTTTTCCTCATCCGTCGGATAACGATGATTCAACGGGTCGCGGGAAGTAGCACATAATTCATCTATAATGGAAGCCGGTGTTGCTTCTACGGGATCGCCGATCGCCAGAGAAATAACATCCACGCCGTCAGCCTTGGCTTTATTGATTTTCTTTCTGAGCTCCATGAACAAATATGGCGGAATCTTCGCCAGACGATTTGCAATCTGCAATGTAAACCTCCTTATGAAAAATAAATAATCGTGACGACTTCGTAAAAAGATCGCAGGCAAGGCGCGCAAATCCCGAGGAATGAGGAGTACTTAGCGTACGCCGCATAGCCTGCCCCGTGCTTGACACGGGGAGGGATGAAGTGCAACGCAGCATCCGGTCTTTTTACGAGGTCGTCATTGGTATGCTTCTTCGAACAGAAAACCCTGATAGACCATTTTTACGCCGCCTTCAAGATAAATTTCGGCAAAGCCATCGTCCTTACGGGTAAAATAAATGCGCAGTGTTTCTCCGCTTTGCACCAGCACATCAACCGGTGACACGACCATGCCTCTCTGGGCCGCCGCCAGAACCGCCGCCACCATACCGGTGCCGCAGGCCAGCGTTTCGTCTTCCACTCCGCGCTCATAAGTGCGCAGTTGGATTTTCTGAGGACCCAGAACGGCGGCAAAATCAGCATTTGTTCCTTTAGGCGCAAAACACTCATGAAAGCGGATCTTTCGCCCCCATTCGGTCACGGTGCAAGATTGCAGATTATCCACGAAAGCAACGGCATGGGGAACTCCGGTATTGACGCAATCCAAAACAAACATCCGGCCGTCAATATCAATCTTTTCCCCTGATGCAACCGCGGAAGGATCGGTTAATTTCACTTTTACGACATTATCGTTTACTTCCGCGTTGATTATTCCAGCAATCGTTTCAAACGACATCTTTTTCCCGGCAATGCCTTTGATATAAGCATAACGCGCTACACAGCGGCTGCCGTTGCCGCACATTTCCGCGGTGCTGCCGTCGGAATTATAAAATTGCCATTTAAAGTCGGCTTTGGCAGACGGTTCAATCAAAAACAGTCCATCCGCCCCGACGGATAATTTGCGCCGGCAAACCTTGCGGACAAATTCCCGGATATTCCCCACATTTAAAGACAAGTCGCGATTGTCGATAATAATAAAATCATTACCACTGCCGCTCATTTTATAAAATTCAATCATTTTTGTTTCCATCAATTTCCGCAACACCCGCATCGGCAGACACGTTATACTAACGTGACGTTTCTAAGTTCCCCTCTCGTTTTAGTCAAGCATTCTTTTAGAATGCACAACCAGGCGTCAACAGTCAAAGGGCAATGATAACTGCAACAATGATTTATAACAGCGGCGGCATACAGGACGAGTCAGTGAACGGGCCTGACAGGCGTCCAGATCAATAAAGTAACCATATTTTTCGCACCAGTTGTTTTCCCGCATCGGATGTGCAGCAGTGTTTGGTGAATGTCCTCTATTTTGATCCGGATGCAATATCTTTTTCATAGGTAAAAGCACATCATCGTTGGATTAATATTCCCTGTGGTTCCTTTAATTAAAGATTTCCTAATTTTCAAGCATTGATTAAATTACATCTTCATATATACTGCGAGGCTTATTTCGTTTCGCTCTCAATGTATCTATATGGAAAAATATCTGATCATTGGTTTTTTAGTATTATTTGCCGGCAGGTTTTGCTGGCGTTACTTTTTACAGCAGCT
>JBDKVD010000011.1:0-23345 GCA_039679325.1 Smithella sp. | reverse complement strand
TTTTCAGGAGTTGCGTACTCTTTCGATCGACTTGACGGCTTTTACCTGCTTAATTGCCACCACTATCTGATTGAGCTGTTTTAAATTATTTACATCAATCACAAAAGTACAGGTTGCAATTAAATCATTTGTTTCCACCTGTGCATAACTGATATTTACATCCAGCGAAGAAATTATAGAACTGACTTCCGTTAAAATACCTTTGCGGTCGTCGCAAACAACTTTGATGCGCACGGGATAGGTATGTTTTTCCCGAACATCCCAATTAACTTCGACAATCCGGTCGACATCAAGATTTTTGACCTGCGGGCAATTTCGTGTATGAATCGTCATGCCGCGGCCACGGGATATATATCCTGCTATTTCATCTCCGGGAATAGGGTTACAACACTTGGCAAACGTAACCAGAACATTTTCAACACCTGTTAATGATATGCCCATTGAAGGCACATCAGATTTTGCTTTTATTCGAACTTTTTCCGGAGCCGGCTCTGCTGTTTCTTCTGCTCCCTCACCTAGAAAAAAATTAACGATCTGTTTGGGGGAAATGCGCCCAAAACCAACCTGAGATATAAGTTCTTCCAGAGAATTTACGCTGTATTCGGCCAGTAATTTTTTAATATCTTCCGATTTTGCATAGTCCCTTGCTCTTAGATTATGACGTTTGAACTCTTTATCCAGCAAATCGCGTCCCAGCAACAGAGAGCTTTCTTTTTCTTCCTGATTAATCCAGTTTCTAATCTTGGAAATTGCCCTTGTTGTTACGACGTATTTCAGCCAATCCTTGCTGGGGTGTTGTCCGGCCTGTGTCATGATCTCGACCAGATCGCCGTTTTGTAGTTCATAGCGGAGAGGAACTATTTTCCGGTTAACTTTAGCCCCGATGCACGTATTCCCCACACCAGTATGAATGCTGTAGGCAAAGTCGATGGGTGTTGCCCCCTTGGGAAAGGCAATAACATCTCCTTTCGGGGTAAATACATAAACTTCCTCCGGAAACAACGACAACTTAAGATTGGACATGAACTCCCGAGGATCTTTGATCTCCTGCTGCATTTCCAGCATCTCACGGAGTTTCTTTATCTGAGCATCTTCATCGTCTTTAAATGTTCGCCCTTCCTTGTATTTCCAATGCGCGGCAATACCCTTTTCCGCCCACTCATGCATCGCCTTTGTCCGAATCTGAATTTCCAGCCTCTCGCCATAAGGACCGATCACTGTTGTATGCAATGACTGATAGTTGTTGGCTTTAGGCATGGCAATATAATCTTTAAACCGGCCCGGAACCGGCTTCCACAAGGCATGTACTGTACTGAGCGCCTCATAGCACGCTTTGACATTATCCGTATCCAGAATCACACGAAAGGCCATCAGGTCATAAACTTCATCGAAATTTAAATTTTGCTCCTGCATTTTTTTATAAATGCCGTACAGATGTTTGGCCCGCCCTTCGACATATCCTTTAATGGAAAACTTCTCCAGTTCAGCCCGGATAATGCTTTTTATTTCTTCAGTATAAAGATCGCGTGATTCTTTGGACTTAACCACACGCCGGGAGAGTTCATTATATTCTTCCGGATGTAAATGTTGAAAGGAAAGGTCTTCCAGCAATATTTTCATCCAGTTGATACCCAGACGGTTGGCCAGCGGCGCGTATATTTCCATGGTCTCTTTGGCAATAGACGTCCTTCTGTCGGGCGTTTGATACTGCAATGTTTTCATGTTGTGGATACGATCGGTGAGACGCACCATGAGGATGCGGATGTCTGCGGACATGGCCAATATCATTTTACGGAAATTTTCAGCCTGTTTTTCTTCCTGTGAACCTAAAGAAATGCGGCTTATTTTAGTTAAGCCGCCGACGAGAAATGCAACATCTTTACCGAATTCTTTTTCTATATCTTCTATGGTGGTCAGAGTATCCTCCACCGTATCGTGAAGCAGGCCGCTGATGATGGTTGCGGCATCCAGCTTCATATCGACTAGAATGCCTGCAACCTCCATGGGATGGGTAAGATATGGTTCTCCGGATAACCTGACCTGCCCCTGATGTGCTTTCGCCGAATAGATGTACGCTTTCTCGATCATCTCCAACTCTTCGGCGGTAAGATAAGCTTGGGCTTTATCGAGAATATCTGTAATTCGCAGCATTAAAGTTCCCTGCTAATCTAAACTTGCGGAGTCTGACCCGCGGACGGATTTAAACCTTCGGCAACTTTTTTTCGAATTTCGGCTACTATTTCTGGAAGAGGATAAATCTTTGTTTCTCCTGATTGTCTGTTTTTCAACTCTACGTTTCCGGAAACAAGATTTTTTTGACCAACAGTGACTCTCAACGGAATGCCGATCAGGTCGGCATCTTTAAATTTTACACCCGCCCTTTCATCACGGTCATCCAAAATTACCTCAATTCCTTCCGCCAGCAGTTCATTATAAATCTTTTCAGCGGCTTTGAAGACGTCTCCTTCATTTACATTTACCGGAGTGATAATTACATGATAAGGCGCGAGAGGCACAGGCCAAACTATCCCATTGGCGTCGTTGTTCTGTTCAATACAGGCGGAAACGGTTCTGCCGATTCCAATCCCGTAGCAGCCCATAATCATTATTTTTTCCTGACCATCGCGATCCAGATAAACAGCCTTCATGGCTTTGCTGTATTTTGTTCCCAGCTTGAAAACATGACCGACTTCAATGCCCCGGACAAATTGAATATTACCGCCGCAGCGCGGACATTTATCGTTCTTTTCAATAACCCGTAAATCAGCAAAGGATTCCACCTTGCAGTCGCGTCCAAAATTAACGTTCTTTAAATGATAATCTTCTTTATTGGCGCCGGTTACAAAATTAATCATGTTCATCACGGAAAAATCGGCAATGACGCGGGTTTTAATGTTCACTGCTCCGGCAAATCCCCGCGGGGCGCCTGTCGCCTTCATAATCATTTCATCATCGGCAAGTTCCAGTTCATTTGCTCCCAAATAATTTTTCACCTTAATCTCGTTGACTTCCTGATCACCGCGGATTAATACCGCGCAGGGCTTGCCGTCGGCGTTAAAAATTAATGTTTTGATAATATCCTGCGGAGTAACCTGCAAAAATTCACTGACTTCTTCAATCGTACGTACATTTGGAGTATGCACGCTTTCCTGCGGCAGCCAATCTTTTTCCGTACTATCGATTTTATCCGGTTTGGCCACTTCCGCTTTTTCCAGATTGGCGGCATAATTGCATTTATCGCAGACGACTATGGCATCTTCACCGGATTCTGCCGTAACCATAAATTCGTGCGAATACTTGCCTCCGATACTCCCGGAATCGGCTTCGACCGGACGGAATTTTAAACCACAGCGGCGGAAGATATTATTATAAGCGGTAAACATCTTTTCGTAGCTGAGTTCCGCACCGGCTTCATCGGCATCAAAGCTGTAGGCATCTTTCATTCCGAATTCACGGGAGCGCATTACACCGTAACGGGGACGAACCTCATCGCGAAATTTCGTCTGTATTTGATAAAGATTACGGGGCAGTTGGCGATACGTCTTAATGTCGTTGCGCACCAGATCGGTAATTACCTCTTCATGCGTCGGCCCCAGACAGTAGTCACGGTCATGACGGTCACGAAAGCGCAGCAGTTCTTTGCCGTAGAATTCCCAACGGCCTGACTCCTGCCAGAGCTCGGCAGGTTGCACCATCGGCAGACAGACTTCCTGCGCCCCTGCTTTATTCATTTCTTCACGAATTATTTGCTCTACTTTACGGATCACCCGATATCCCAACGGTAAATAAGAATAAATGCCGCTGGTCAACTTCCTGATCATACCTGCACGAATCATCAATTGATGGCTTATAACTTCGGCGTCGGAAGGAATTTCCCTCCCCGTCGGTAGAAACATTTCTGAATAACGCATTTAACATCTCCTTCTTTCATGACGTACTCTTAAAAAGTCTTAGAATTAACAATTTTCAGACGACCTCGTAAAATACCCTAAAGGGCACGCGAGGCCGCAGGCAAGGCGCGCGAATACCAAGGAATGAGGAGTACTTAGCGTACACCGCAGGTAGCCTGCCCCGGCGAAGGCCGGGGAGGGATGAAGCGCAACGCAGCATCCGGCCCTTTTACGAGGTCGTCATTCATTGTCCAGCGATTTTATTTCTTCAAGTAAAACCGCCACAAAGTCATTTTCATCAACCCTTTTATAGGCAACACCTTTTTTAAACATCATTCCGAAACCCTTGCCGCCCGCAATACCGATATCGGCATCCGCAGCTTCCCCGGGTCCGTTAACTACACAACCCATCAAGGCAACTTTTATGTATTCTTTTCTGCCTGCCAGCGCCTTTTCAATTTTTCCCGTCAATCCTAACAGATCGATCTGGCAACGGCCGCAGGTGGGACAGGAAACGATTTCGGGACCGACTTTCCTGATTTTTAACGAACGTAAGATTCCATAAGCAATAGGAATTTCTAAAACCGGATTACCGGTTACGGAAACCCTGATTGTGTCGCCGATCCCCTGATAGAGCAGGGTTCCAATGCCCAGCGCCGATTTTATCGCCGCATTAACCAGAGTGCCCGCTTCCGTCACTCCCAGATGCAAAGGATAGTCTGTTTTTTCGGAGATCAACTTATAGGACTCGATCATGACCGGCACATCCGAAGACTTCAAGGACAGCTTTAAGTTTTGAAATCCTTCTTCTTCAAAAAGCTCAATATTTTTTAAAGCGCTGGCAACCAGAGCTTCCGCTGTAACGCCTCCGTATTCCAGAACCATGTCTTTCTGCAGCGATCCTGCATTGACGCCTATCCTGATAACTACATCCCTTTCTTTAGCTACTTTGATCACTTCACGGATTTTTTCTCTGGAAATATTGCCCGGATTGATCCTGATTGCGGCAACTCCATGCTTCATTGCATCTATTGCCAGCTGATGATTGAAGTGAATATCGGCTATCAAGGGCAGATTTATTTTTTCTATAATTTCCGGTAAGGCATCCGCCGCTTCCTGATCCGGCACGGCAACACGGATAATCTCGCATCCCGCTTCTTCCAGTTCCCTGATCTGGGTAACTGTGGCGTTAACATCACAGGTATTGGTGTTGGTCATGGATTGCACTGTTATCGGTGCATCACCACCGATCGGCACGCCACCTAAATTTATCTTTCTTGTTTTCTTTCTTACTATTTTAGAGAGATTCTCCATGAGCATCAACTTTCACTAACGTAATTTAGCAGAATTTATAACACGGCGCTTACTCACTGACAACGGCTAACCTCCCCGTATAAGAAGATAAAAAAATGGAATACCAATGATTTTTATTTACCCTGCCAGCAGTGAAGACACAGCTGATCTTTCGGAATACCGATTGCGTCTATCATATCTTCAATTTCGAGATACTTCAGGGAAGTGACGTTAAGATCGCGACAAATCCATTCAATCATTTTCGCATATTTCGGGCCTGACTGATCCAGATACTCTTCGGGGTTTTCCAGATCTTTCCCTTCAAGAGCACGAATGGCCTTACGGCAGGCCAGCTCCCCCGATGTTCGCGTCGAAGAAGCATATATACAGGGGTACATTAAAGGCGGACAGGCAGGACGAATATGGATTTCTCGCGCCCCGTTGTCCCATAATTTCTTAATGGTGTAATTCTTTAATTGGGTACCCCGGACAATGGAATCATCACAGAGAATGATGCGGCTGCCGTTAATAACTTCGTGAACCGCATTGAGTTTCATCGTTGCCACCAGATCTCTTATTTCCTGAGAAGGCGGCGTGTAACTGCGGCCGTAACCCGGAGTATATTTTACAAGACACCGGCGGTAAGGTATTCCCGATTCCATCGCATAACCGATTGCATGCCCTACTCCGGAATCCGGCACACCGGATACGAAGTCCGCCTTTACATTATCGCGGCGCGCCAAATAGCATCCGCAGCGTTCTCTTGTCCGCTCTACACTGACGCCATCATATGTTGAAGCGGGATATCCTGTATAAATCCAAAGAAACGAGCATATTTTTTTCTCGGTGCCCGGGGGCTTCATTTGCTTGATACCCTCCGGAGAAATTAACGAAATTTCTCCGGGACCTATAAAATTGACTAATTCATAGCCAAGGTTTTCAAAAGAACTGGCTTCCGTGGCAACAATGTATGATTTTTTATTGCTGTTTTTATTTTTACCAATGGCCAGTGGAAAGCGTCCCAATTTATCCCGGGCCGCATAGATGCCGCTACCGGTCAGCACCAATGCGCAGATTGATCCTTCAATAGCTCCACGCATGGAGGCAATTCCTTCGACGATATTGTCTCCGCGGTTAATCAACCGGGCAACTATCTCCACATTGTTAATGCTTCCGTCGGCCATCTCACTGAAAGATACACCTTCGTTAAGAAGCTCGCTGATTAATTCATCCTTGTTGCTGATCAGCCCGGAGGCCACAAGAGCATAAGCGCCAAACTTGGAACGGATAATCAATGGCTGAGCCGAATCATTGTCGATTGCTCCTATTCCAAAGCATCCTTCCATTTTCCGGTAGTCGTCTATAAATCGAGATTTGAACTGAGCCTGAGAAATACTATGAATTGCATTATGAAATCCATTTGGTCCCAGCAGCGCCATACCGGCATTTTCCGTACCCAGATGTGAATGATAATCAGTCCCGTAAAACAGCGTCTGGATACAATTTTCCTCTGATACTACTCCGAAAAGCCCACCCATTTGTTTTCCTTCCTCTTAGGAGCCGTTACGAAATAACTTGTTTCTTTTCTGTATTTCGTTACGGCTCCTTATGCCGCTCTAAGTATTTATTTGACTAAGTTGTTTTTGCACGACGGCTTAAGACAATTTAGAAATCGCGATCTTTATTCGCTTCAAGCCTTCTTCAATATTTTTTAAAGATGTCGCGTAGGACAAACGTATATGACTGTCATTTCCGAAAGCAGCGCCGGGAACAGTGGCGACATTGGCTTCATCTAATAAATAATCAATCAGTTCAGTTGAATTAGTTATCTTCTTACCCTGGAAAGAACGGCCATAGATACTGGACACATTGGGGAAAACATAAAAGGCGCCTTCCGGGGACAGGCATTTTACACCGTCAATTTCATTGAGTAATTTCACAATAACATCTCTTCTTTGCCGAAATTCGGAAACCATCGTTGCCACCACGGCCTGATCTCCGTTCAATGCTTCCACGGCAGCTTTCTGTGAAATGGAAGCCGGATTCGATGTGTTTTGGCTCTGAATCTTACTGATAGCGGCAATTATCTGTTCAGGCCCGGCAGCGTAACCGATACGCCAACCGGTCATGGCATACGCCTTGGAGACTCCGTTGACAACTATAGTCCGGTCTTTCATTTTCGGCTCCGCCGTTGCCATATTTTCAAAGGGGAAGTTTGCATAAATTATTTTTTCATAAATATCGTCGCAAATAACAAAAATTTCCTTGTCCAGGAGCACGGCGGCCAGAGCCTTTAATTCCTCCGGTGAATAAGCCGCTCCGGTAGGATTGGAAGGACTGTTGATGATGACAGCCTTGGTGCGTGCGGTTATTGCAGCTTCGAGCTGTTCGGGCTTCATTTTAAAGCTGTCTTTCTCCAGAGTATCGACAATAACAGGCGTACCGCCCGCCAGAACCACTATGTCAGGATATGAAACCCAGTACGGTGCGGGAATAATAACCTCGTCACCGTCTTCAAAAAGAGCCTGGGCAAGATTATATAATGTGTGTTTGGCTCCGCACGAAACCACAATCTGCGAACGTTTATATTCCAGAGCATTATCCCGCTTTAATTTGGCGATAATCGCATCTTTTAATTCATCTGTGCCGCCTACCGGCGTGTACTTGGTAAAACCGGCTTCTATAGCTCGAATCGCTGCGGATTTAATATTTTCCGGTGTATCAAAATCGGGTTCACCGGCACCAAATCCGATTACATCTCTGCCTTCCGCTCTCAATGCGTTGGCTTTTGCCGTAATGGCTAAAGTTTCCGACGGTTTAATTTTCGCTACCCTTGCTGCTAATTTCAAAAACTATTTCCTCCCGTTATTATATTTTGCCAGCAGTTTTCTAAGGACTTTATCCGGCACCAAACCCTTTACCGAGCCGCCGATGCTGGCGACTGACTTGACGATTTGGGAACCTGAAAAGAACCACTTGAAACCACTCAGAAGAAACACTGTTTCCACATCTCTGGACTGTCTGCGGTTCATCAGGGCCATCTGAAATTCATATTCAAAATCGGATAGAGCACGCATACCTCTCAATATAACGTTGGCGCCTACTTCACTGAGATAATCAACAAGCAGTCCGGAATAACTATCCACCTGAACGCTATCAACATCTTTAAATGTCTCTTTTATCATAGCCACGCGTTCTTCCACTGTAAACAATGAAGTTTTCGCGGGATTATAGGCAACAAGAACGATTATTTTATCAAAAAGCCTGATTCCTCTTTTAATAATATCCACATGTCCATTGGTAATCGGATCAAAGGAACCGGGGTAAACTGCAATCCTGCTGTCAAATTTTTCCTGTGTCATGAGCGCTCCATTTGAAAAAAGTCAGGGCGTTGTCGCCATATTTTCTCTGATCTATGAGAATTAATTTTTCATTTAACAATGATTCAGCATTTTCCCTTGTCGAATGCTGAATCACTACTATGGCCTCTTCCGTAAAAACCGGATTTTGTTTCAACAACTTTATCGTTACATCAACCAATCCCCGG
This sequence comes from Smithella sp., assembly GCA_039679325.1. Taxonomy (GTDB): domain Bacteria; phylum Desulfobacterota; class Syntrophia; order Syntrophales; family Smithellaceae; genus MVRV01. Next base: position 14,615 of record JBDKVD010000011.1, on the reverse strand, counting down.
TTATAAGGGGGATCAGCAAAAACAATATCAAATTTATTTTTATTTTTAAAAAGATCGCCAAGCCCTGCGCCGACATCCCTGGCGATAATCCGGCACACGCTGTCAAGATTGCAGGAGACAACATTTTTTTTGGCAACTGCGGCAATTTTCTTATCTTTTTCGATAAAAACGATTTCTTTTGCCCCGCGGCTGGCAGCTTCTATTCCTACACTGCCTGAACCTGCAAAAAGATCAAGAAATGACTTTTCCGCAAGCGGACCCAGAATATTAAAAAGAGTTTCCCGCAAAAAATCGGAAGTCGGTCTTTCTCTTGATGCAGCTGGAAACTGTATTATTCTTCCCTTGGCCTGACCTCCAATAATCCTCATAATCCAGATAAAATATTTTTTAAAGGAACAAGAGATTTTGCGCCTACCCTTCCTGGCGCTCCTGCTCCTGTTCCTGTTTATTGTTCTTTTTGTCTAAAGCCTTTTGTGCCAATTGCCTTCTAAATTTTATCACCCACCAAATCGGGCCGGAAATTACGTACACCATCATTATTACAAAAGGCATGGTCTCTTTTTCCGCAACTATAACAATTAAGAGAATAACCAGCAATAAAAAAGACATAAAGGGTTTGCGGGCAAAAAGTTTCATATCTTTGCCGCTGTAATATTTGACATTGCTGACCATCAGCAGTGATAAAATAATAACAAAAAACAATATACACGGATTTTCAAATTTTCCTTCAACACCGAGATAATGAAAAAATATCACTGTTGTAGCGACAAATGCCGCAGCCGCCGGAATCGGCAACCCATTGAAAACCTTACTTTCAATTATGCCGATCTGGATATTAAAACGAGCCAGTCTCAGCGCCCCGCAAAGGACAAACATAAACGCGGCAATCCATCCCCAGCGGCCGTAGAATGACATTGCCCATATATAGGCCAGAAGCGATGGAGCAACGCCGAAGGCTACGAGATCGGCCAGCGAATCGTATTCAGCGCCGAATTTACTGGTAGTATTGGTCATTCGGGCAATTCGTCCATCCAGACCGTCCAGGACAAGAGAAACTAAAATAGCGGCTGCAGCAACTGTAAATTTTTCTTGCAAGGAGGCAATGATAGAATAAAAACCGGCAAACAAAGATGCAGTGGTAAAGAGATTCGGTAAAACATAAATGCCTTTTTTAATACGGATTTTTTTTAGCGGTGTTTCTGTATTCATGCTGGTCTCTTAAGAAATTCATTTATTACGGCAAATATCCCAAAGGCGTCTCACCCGCTTTAACCTTTTCACCTATTTTAACGGTTATACGGGAATCTTCCGGCAAATAAACATCAACCCGGGAACCGAAACGAATCAGACCGAGCCTCTCTCCTTTTTTAACTTCATCACCGACTTTAACCCAACAAACTATCCGGCGCGCAATAAGACCGGCAATCTGCACCACCCAGATCAAAGCCCCGTTATCCGTACGAATCCGTAATGCGTTGCGTTCATTGTCACTGGAGGCCTTATCCAGATTAGCGGACACAAATTTCCCCTCAAAATAATTAATTGCTTCAATTTTCCCGCCATAGGGAATGCGATTGACATGGACATTAAAGACATTCATGAAAATGCTTATTTTTTTGAATTTTCCGGTTATGGCGTCATTCATTTCGACATTTTCCAGCTTGATTACTTTGCCGTCGGCGGGTGAAATGACGACCTTTTCTTTTTCCAAAAAATGCCGCTCGGGATTACGGAAAAAACAAATGACAAATATCAAAATTAATAAGGATATAGTAAGAAGCCACTTTATGCCTAAAACACCAATTATAATTGTAATGACAAGGGATAATAAAATGAAGGGATAACCTTCTTCGGCAATGATGCTGTCATGTTTCATAAAGTAATAATCTTCCTCGAAATAAGGCGCTTGTGTATTATAATTAGATAAGCTTGTCAATATATCTTTGGCCTCGACGATTACCACTTAAAATTGGCAACTTACAAGTAAATTGTACTGTTGTCATTTGGTTCTTGACAGACTTGGGTTCTTCGGTTAAAAATTTTCCACTATATATGTGAGTAATCATTTATAAATGAAAGTACTACTTAAAAAGAATATTATATCTGCTTGTATATTTTGCCTATTTGTCGCGCTTTTTATTTCCGCTTTACATCACCACAGCAATTCTTTTCGCATCAGCACCTGTTCTTTGTGTAAGATCAGCAGTTCCATATCCTCTGTCTCAAAAAAAGTAAATTCGGATACAGACTTTGATTTGACTTCGAAGCATCTGCTATTATCGTTAAGGCTTCCCCCTGTTTCCGAAAGAATGGTCGAAACTTCTTTCATAATACCCTTTTCCAAAGAAATATATTCCCTTTGCAACAAAGCACCGCCTTTTCAATCATAAAACAACTTGTTTTTGTTATTAAAAAGTTTTTCAGAGAGAAACTTTTTTGAAGTATCTTTGTGTAATCCAACGATTAGATAAAATTCAATATTAATTATTAAAACAAATTAAGGAGAAAAAAACATGAATTGTCCCATTTGTAATGTAGCACTGCAATTATCTGAAAGGCAGGGCATCGAAATCGATTATTGTCCGAAATGCCGTGGCATCTGGCTGGATAGAGGAGAACTGGATAAAATCATTGAACGTTCGGAGCAACAAACACCGGTTAGAGCAAACCCTGCTCCGGTAGAAAATCGGCGTAGCTATGACCGTGAAGATTACAAACATCATGATCACGATCATCATTATGGTCACCATAAAAGGAAAAGCTTTCTGCATGATCTGTTCGATTAAAGGGGGAAATAATGAAAAAGATATCTTTGCTGGGCCTGTTTTTTCTTCTCATGCTTTTCATTGGTTGCAGTGAAAGCATAAAGGAGATGGAAACACCCTATACCATTAAAATTACGGGCAGTGAAAATCAGAAATTCAGCGGTCATTACTCCTTTGCAGACACAAAAGGAATTCCCAAACTGATACATGTTGACGCTGTTGTTCCGATGGAATATAAAGGCAAGGGTATTGCCGCAGTTAGCGTTTTTCGTAAAACGACAGCCGAAGGCACATTGAAGGTTGAAATTTTAAAAGATGAAAAAGTTGTTTCCTCTTTAGAAACAAACCAACCTTTTGGTGTTATTTCTCTGGGAAAAATCCCGGACACAGATTCTATCATCAATAAAATATTAGGTATTATATTGGGATAGTTCAATGAATATTTAGGGCATATGATGGATATATTGCAAGACAGAGATAAAAGATTCGGCATGGCAAATCGAATCATCACCATTGGCCTTTGGATTAATGCCATACTGATGGTGATGAAGCTGCTTGCCGGTTATTTCGGTAAATCCGAAGCTGTTTTTGCCGATGGTATTGAAAGTGCCTGTGATTTTGTAGCCATCATCGCCACTCTATTTGCTCTCAAGGTGGGATGCAAATCGGTTGACCATGAACATCCTTACGGACATGGTAAGGCCGAATGCATCGCCGCCATCTTTGTTTCTCTCGTTATTCTCGCCGCCGGCGGCGGCATCCTGTACAAGGCGGCCATCACCTTAATTTACGGAAACTGTCCTAAACCGCAGTTGGTTGCCGTTGCGGCTGCCTTCACAACTATTTTGGTAAAAGAAACCCTTTTCCACTATACCCACCGCATTGCCACAATGCTCGAAAGCCCCGCGGTCGATGCCATTGCCAGGGATCACCGTAAAGACGCCCTGACTTCCATCGCCACATTGATCGGTGTTACCGGCGCCTACTTGGGTGTATTTTTTTTGGACCCGCTCGCCGCGGCGCTGACGTCATTTTTCATTTTTTACATCGGCATAACCACTTTCAAAAAGTCTTGTCATGACCTGATGGACGGCCAGCCTCCCCAGGAAATATTGACACAAATCACCGATACTGCCGAAGAAATTCCCGGCGTTATTCGTGTTCATGAGATAAGAGGAAGGAGGTCCGGACAATATCTGATTATAGATTTAAAATTGGAAATGGACCCGGAATTGACCGTAAAACAAGCGCATGAAATAGCCACCAATGTCAAAATCCTTATCTTCAAACGTTTCGCCAACGTGGGAGACGTAATGATTCACATTAATCCCTCCAACGAGGAACATGAAGATTTGATAAGATTATAGCATGTTTTTGATGGTTAATTACAACTAACCGGCGAAAATTGTCTTGATTTTACTCGTCTGATGAGTTAAACAAGCCCCCATTCATAATTAAGCTGTTTTATTTTGATATTATTGAGAAATTGAAAGGATATTTCATGGCAAAGTACGAATCCAAATCCCTGAGAAATCTGGCCGTTGTCGGCCACGGCAGTACAGGTAAAACCTCTCTTTGTGAATCGATTTTATTTATTTCCGGGAAAAGCGAACGGCTCGGTCGCGTTGATGACGCCACTTCGATCATGGATTATGAACCGGAAGAACAAAAACGGCGAAGTTCCATCAGTTCAGCAGCAAATTTCGTCGAATGGGATAAACATAAAATCAATTTTATTGATACACCGGGTGATTCCAATTTCACCTACGATATAAAATGTTCCTTAAGCGTCGTGGATAACGCAGTCATTGTTATTGATGCTGTCGGTGGTGTGGAATATCAAACTCAAAAAGTATGGGAACTGGCTGATGAATATGAACTGCCGCGCGCAATTTTCATCAACAGAATGGATCGTGAACGCGCCAACTTCAATAAAGCTCTGGAAAGCATAAAAAACAGTTTCAAGAAAAAAATAACACCTATTTGCCTGCCTGTCGGTGCAGAAGACAAATTCAACGGTATTATTGATTTGATCACTTTCAAAGCCTATTCATTCACTGACAATAAAGGATTAGGTAAAGCGTCCGATATTCCCTCCGAAATGATGGAAGAAGCTAAAATGCTCCGCGATACAATGGTTGAGGATATTGCGGAAGCCGATGATGAACTCATGAACAAGTATCTTGATGCGGGCGAGCTTTCCACTGAAGAACTTAAAGCCGGACTGCAAAAAGGCGTTTCCTCCGGCAATCTGATTCCTCTCATCTGCGGTTCGGCAACGAAAGGCATCGGTATTTCTCTGCTGCTTGATCTTATTGCCGGTTCATTCCGTTCCCCCTTTGAATGCGCTCCCAGGAAAGGTAAAATACCGGGCAAAGACACCGTGGAAGAAAGAATACCTTCCGAAGATGCCCCCTTCTCGGCTATCGTGTTCAAAACTATCGCCGATCCTTATGCAGGACGGCTGACACTGTTCCGTGTTTATTCCGGGAAGCTAAACTCCGACACCGCTGTTTTCAACTCTTCAAAGAAGATCACGGAAAAGTTCGGCCATGTTTTCTTTCTAGAAGGCAAAAATCAGAAACAGGCTGAAGGATTGATTCCCGGAGACATAGCAGGCGTTGCCAAGCTGAAGGACACCGTGACAGGGGACACCCTTTGCATGGAAAAAGCACCGATCATTTTTGACGGTGTGGAAGTGCCTAACCCCATCATGTCTTTTGCCATCGAACCCAAAACAAGGGGTGATGAAGATAAAATTGCTTCCTCCATTCATCGGCTGACGGAAGAAGACCCGACGATTGTATTCACCCGCAATGTCGAAACCAAGGAAATGATACTTTCCGGAATGGGCCAGGTCCACATCGAAGTCAACATCGAAAAGATGAAAAGAAAATTCGGTGTCGAAGTCAATTTGAATACCCCCAAAGTTCCCTATAAAGAAACAATCAAGGGAAAGACCAACGTTCAGGGTAAATACAAGAAACAATCGGGCGGCCGCGGTCAGTTCGGCGATTGCTGGATTGACATTGAACCATTGCCCCGCGGCGGCGGCTTCATATTTGAGGACAAAATTGTTGGTGGTGTAATCCCGGGACAATATCGTCCGGCTGTCGAGAAGGGTATTGTTGAAGCAGCGGCAAAAGGCGTCATCGCCGGTTATCCTGTTGTCGATATCAAAGTGGCATTGACCTTCGGTTCATACCATACGGTAGATTCTTCGGAAATGGCTTTTAAAATTGCCGGTTCTATGGCTTTCCAAAAAGGCGTCGAGCAATGTCAACCGATTTTGCTGGAACCGATCGTTAACATTAGTATCGAAGTTCCCGACGAATACATGGGCGATGTCATCGGCGATTTAAACAGCCGTCGAGGTCGAGTTCTGGGTATGGAAACCAATGGGACCAATCAGGTAATCAAGGGTCAGGTGCCTCTGGCTGAAATTTTAAAGTATGCTCCCGATCTGCGTTCCATGACCAGCGGCCGAGGTAACTTTACCTATACCGAGTCTCACTACGAAGAAGTACCGGCATTTATCGCAGAAAAAATTATTGCCGAATCTAAGAAAGAGAAAGAAGAATAAAATAGAATAATGAAGAATTGAGACAGAGACCGCCGTTGCTTGCCTACGGCGGTCTTTTTATTTCGGGCATAATGATATTATTGCAACGGATTATGTATCCAGGCTTTTTTCATGCGGGTATAATGGACAGTTCTTTCAGGAATTGCAGAGAATTGCGTCGATGAGTCCCCTCCCAGTATATGCGCCGACAACTCGGGCATTTATTGTATGCACTGCAATTGGCGAAAACATAGGGCGGCACGAGATTATATACTTCATCTTTCTCTATCGGCTGCAACGTTTCATTACATTTAAGGCAGATGCTGAACATTTTTTCTTTCTTAATGGTTAAGGAAAATTCAGAAATCACTTCTTTGAGCTGACTGCCGACATCAATGCCCTTGACAAAATATAATTCCCCGGAAAATTGGCGCTCCAGCATGTCGCCCCTTCTGGTCAGAACAATTCTCTTTTCGGAGTTAGCCAGGTTCAGCAAATCCCTGCCGGCTTCACGCGGATAAACGATTGTATCATAACCAATGATCCGCAGCCATTTGGCCAATTTAGACAAGGTGCCATCCGTAAGATATTTCGGATCTTCAGACATTTTGAGGGGTTGTTTTAGTCTCTTCGATAATCGGGGGTGGTTCATTGGCGCGAAGTTCTTTGCGCAAATCACGAATGGTCTTATTCAAACGGCTGATGTTCCGATTTAAACGGAATCTTTCTATGATGCCCAGAAAACCGGTAACAACTACTCCAAGCAGAAGAGCTATAAAAAGCAGTATGTAGATAGGAACAAACATGTCAAAGAAATTATAATATTTAAGATGGACCGGCGCCGAATTCTCCAGAGAAAAAGTAACAATAAAAAAAGCAAATATTATAAATAAAATTAAATAAAAAACTTTCATCTCATTAATCCTCCCGATGATATTTCTGAAAAAGAGGGGCAAGCTTTTTCGCCGTCGTTTGCATATCCTCCGGTACAATCCGCACATCACTTACAACACTCCTAAAGTTTGAATCGCCTTCCCAACGAGGAATTACATGCAAGTGGAGATGTTCTTCAATACCCGCCCCGGATGCTTTGCCGATATTGAAGCCTATATTAAAACCACCAGGATTCATCGCTTCCTTAAGCACTCTTATTGATGTGTCCAATAAGGCAAAAATTTCAATTCTCTCTTCTTGAGTTAAATCTTCAATTTCAGCAACATGACGCGCTGGAATAATCATCAAATGACCAGTGTTGTAAGGATATCTGTTCATCATAACAAAACATGATTTGCCTTCATGCATTATATAATCATCGCATCTGATCGAACTTTTACAAAATATACAGCCCTTTGGTTTTTCCCCTTTGATATATTCCATCCGACACGGTGCAAAAATTGTTTCCATATTCCAACCCTAAATATTTATTATCTTACCTGTTATCGCCTTGTCAATTTCTAATACACCTATGGATCTATGTGGTGCGAAACGTTTGTCTGTCGGTGATCCGGGATTGAAAAAAAATACGCCGCCTTTTTTATGGCAAGCCGGAATGTGGGTGTGCCCATAGACAATGCAATCCAGTTTGCCTAATCTGGCTAGTATTCTTTCCTCAATTCCCGCAGGCGATCCCCACCCGTGGACAACTCCAAACTGAAATCCCTTTATTTCAAAAAACAACTGTTCGGGTAATTCTTCTCTAACAGAAGGATAATCCATGTTGCCGCAGACTGCTTTAATCTCTTTGTCGGCAAACATATCCAAAACACGCAAATCGACTAAATCACCGGCATGAATAATTATATCCACATCGCCAAAATGTTTATTGACGATGGTTTCTAATCTTTGGTCATAACCGGGAAGATGTGTATCGGAAATGACGCCTATTTTTATTTTTTTCTCTTCCATAATCGAACTGAATTATTAACGGCAAGAAATAAAAAAAACAAGCCTTATTTGATGACCTCGTAAAAAGGTCGCAGGCAAGGCGCGCGAATACCGAGGAATGAAGCGTACTCAGGGTACGCTGCAGTGACGAGGGATGAAGCGCAACGCAGCATCCGGCCTTTTTACGGGGTCGTCTTATTTCTTTTCTCCGACGGTAAAAAGCTTTTAATTTGACTTTAAATAAAAGTGAAGTTAATATTTACCGCATGAATAATATTGAAAATTCTTTAGACAAAATTGCTGTAAACATCCTGCACCTGGATGAAGCCTCTCTGGACTTTCTCTGGGATAAATATAAAACAAAAATGGAACAATTTTCGTTTACGCAGGAATGGGAGAAGTCCGTCATCATTTTCTCCATAATCAACTCAGTAAGAGTTAAAAATGTCATCTTTAATGAGCAAATTTTAAGCAAGCAGGCAAACGCGGAAAAAGCTGCTGCGCCCAAAAGACCACACGGAAAACCCAACTTGAAACTGGTTAAGTAATGGACAAAGATGCAGCTCTGGAAAGAATTACCCGGCTCAGAAGTATCATAGAATACCATAACAAGCGCTACTATCAGCAGGACGATCCGGAAATTTCGGATTTTGAATATGACCGTCTGATGCGGGAACTCCAGGAGTTGGAAGAACTCTATCCTGATGACAATCTCGCTTCCTCACCGACTCAACGCGTAGGCGCTGCACCGCTTGCCAAATTTTCTTCCGTCGAACATTCTTCACCCATGCTTAGCCTCGCCAACGCATTTTCCACGGAAGAGATTATTGACTTTGATAACCGCCTAAAAAAAATGGCTGCTGTTGATAATATTTCCTATGTAGCCGAACCTAAGCTGGACGGCCTGGCCGTTAATCTTCTTTATGAGAATGGCCGTTTCATCCGCGGTGCTACCCGCGGCGACGGTATCACCGGTGAAGATGTAACACATAACTTAAAAACCATCTCTGATGTGCCCCTGCAAATTAAGAAATCCGGTTTTAAACCTATACCTGATTTTGCTGAGATCCGCGGTGAAGTGTATATGGAAATTGAGTCCCTGCAGAAATTCAATCGCCGCCGTCTGGATGAAGGCGGCGAGCCCTTTGCCAATCCTCGCAATGCCGCCGCCGGTTCTCTGCGCCAGCTTGATCCCAGGATAACCGCGCGCCGCCCTTTAAACATCTTTTTCTATGCCGTAGGCCGCGTGGAAGGCGTTGAGTTTTCAGACCACTGGGAAGTTCTGCAGTCTCTTCAATCATGGGGATTCCCGGTTAATCCTCTTATCGAGCAGGCAAGAGACATCCGGGAATGTATTCAATATTTCGAAAACATGGGAAGAAAAAGAGAAAGCCTGCCTTATGAAATTGACGGCGTTGTTTTGAAGGTAAATGATCTTACTCTGCAGGCAAATCTTGGCGCCGTCTCCCGCAATCCCCGCTGGGCGCTGGCCTGCAAATTCCCGCCGACCCAGGTAACAACTACGATTAATAATATCATTGTCAATGTAGGCCGCACCGGTGCTGTAACGCCTGTTGCTTTAATGGAACCAGTCAATGTCGGCGGAGTTACCGTCAGCCGGGCGACGCTGCACAATGAAGATGAAATATTAAAAAAAGATATCCGCATCGGCGACACTGTCGTCATTCAGCGCGCTGGAGACGTCATTCCCGAAGTGGTTAAAGTTGTTTTGTCCAAAAGAACCGGCAATGAAAAAAAATTTAAAATGCCCTTAAAATGCCCGGAGTGCAATTCTGACGTGGTGCGCCCGGAAGGGGAAGCGGCATACCGTTGCATCAATCTTTCCTGTCCGGCGCAGATCAAAGAACATATAAGACATTTTGCATCCCGCGGTGGCCTGGATATTGAAGGATTGGGAGAAAAAATATCCGCCCAGCTTTTCGATGCCGAGCTCGTTTGCGACCCGGCCGACCTTTATTACTTAACGAAAGAAAAATTACTGGAACTCGACCGTCACGGAGAAAAATCAGCCCAAAACCTGATTGATTCCCTGGAGCGCTCTAAAAATCCGCCGTTGAATAAATTTATTTTTGCTCTGGGGATCAGAAATGTCGGGGAACATATTGCTAAAATCCTTGCGCGGGAATTCGGCGGTATTGAAAATTTAATGACCGCTGAAGTCGAGGAATTAACGGCTATTCATGAAATAGGGGAGGAAATTGCCACCAATATTGTTCAGTTCTTCCATGAACCGAAGAACAAGCTGGTGATGGAAAAATTCCGCAGAGCCGGAGTAATGCCGCAGAGAGCTGAAGCAGCGGCAAAAGATTCCCCGTTAAAAGGAATATCGTTTGTTTTCACGGGAACCATGGAAAGCATGCCGCGCAATCAGGCTAAAGCAATTGTCGAAGCCATGGGCGCTTCCGTGCATTCCTCCACAACCCGTAAAACAACATATGTTGTCGCCGGCAGTGAACCGGGGTCCAAATTGGATAAGGCCGGATCTTTAGGAATTACAATTCTGGATGAAAAAGAATTTTTAAAACTCATCGGCAAGTAATAATATAAATGAAACGAATACGAGTTCACGTATGCGGCTTAGTTCAGGGGGTATGCTTTCGGGCGGCAACAAGACGGGCCGCTGCGGATTTAAATCTTACCGGCTGGGTGCGCAATACGAGAGATGGACGTGTGGAAGCGATTTTTGAGGGTGATGATGCCGCTGTGGAAAAAATGGTTGAATGGTGTCAGGTCGGCCCTCCTACAGCCCGGGTAGATAAGGTTATACTGATGGAAGAGCAATACACCGGCGGTCTTGCCGGATTCAATATCAAGTTCTAATCGCCTATAAGCTGCAACCAATCTTCTCCATTAGTCTATTGAGAAATTCCAGTTGCCCCTTTAATATTTTTTTCCTGGCCTCTTGAACATCAAACCACTGCCCCCTATCCACTTCGGGATACTCCCTGGCAATGCCGCTCCTCGGCGGCCATTCGAGGCTGAAGGTATTGCTGATAATTTTAGACGTGTCGAAATCATGCTCCAAAGCCCACGCATGTACTATTTTCCGGCTTGGTTGTTTAACCTCACCCAGGTCGACGAACTCACCAGCCACTGCCTGCCCTGTTTCTTCTTTAAACTCACGTTTAGCGGCATCGAGAGGATTTTCGCCTTCCTCATAAATTCCTTTGGGAATTGACCACGCTCCATCATCCTTCTTTGCCCAGAAAGGCCCGTCTGGATGAACGAGCATTACCTGCAGATTTCCTTCATTAAAGCGGTAAAGCAGTATGCCCGCGCTACGAACTCTCATAAGTCGCCTCCTTTATAAATATTCTTTCACGATCCTTTGCCGCCGCTTACACTACGGCATGAATTTATATCCTTAAGGAGATGCACGTCAAGAAATGTCTAAGATGTTGGCAGAAGATGTTCTTGACATGTCACCCCGCGTTGCCTATACTCCCCGCAAAAATTGACCCGGAGCAATTCTTACTTGGCAGTCTATTCTCCCAAAACATCTTCTCGAATATCCCGCGCCTTCCCTTTCGTCATTCTTTTCTGCTGCGCGCTTGCTGTCCTGCTACCAGCATTTTATGTGCAGGCCTCAACTGAAATCCCCGGGATAACGGATAAAATCTGCCTTGTACCTCCGTTGAACAACGCCATTGCCCATTATAAGCAGATTGAAGCTCGAGGCGGCTGGCCGCAATTACCGGCCGGACCAACTCTCCGCGAAGGGGATCGCAATGAGCGCATTCCTCTTCTAAAGCAACGTCTGCTGGTAAGCGCCGACCTGTCGGCGCCAGTCGGGGAAGAAGATTTTTTCGACGAAAAACTTACGGAGGCCGTGCGCAGGTTCCAGACACGACATGGCCTGACAGCCGACGGCCGGGTTGGTGTCAATACGCGTAGAGAGCTCAATGTGCCCGTCGGCAAACGTCTCGAGCAGCTATCGGTAAACATTGAACGCTGCATCGCAATGCCCTATGCTCCGGAGCAGCGCTTCATCCTCGTCAATATCGCCGACTTTACCCTCAAGCTTTTCGAGAATAGCAATCTTCAGCTTTCCATGTCCGTGATTGTGGGTAAAAAGTACCGGCAAACCCAGGAATTCAGTGGACGCATTTCTTCCCTGGTTCTGAATCCGAGCTGGAATGTTCCGCAGAGCATTGCCGTCAAGGATCTGCTTCCGAAGATTAAAAATAATCCGGGATATTTAAAAAGCATGCGTATCCGGGTGTTGCGGGATCGAAAAGCCGGTGCTCCGATCGACCCGGCAACCATTGACTGGGGAAACCTTAACGCAGCGCATTTCCCTTACAGACTGCAACAAGATCCCGGGCCGCAAAACGCGCTCGGCCGCATAAAGTTTATTTTCCCCAATCCCTATGATCTTTATTTACATGACACTCCGGCGCAAGAGTTGTTTAAAAAAGACACCCGCACCTTCAGCTCCGGCTGCATCAGATTGTCTAAACCTCTGGAGCTTGCGGTTTACCTCCTGCAGGGTACGCCATTGGGTTCCATGGAGTCTCTGACTGCCAGGATGTCGAACAAAATGACGCAATGGATTAACATCCCCTCGCCCATTGCCATTTATATTGTTTACATCACAGCCTGGGTTGATCCTGGTGGGATTATTAATTTCCGGTCTGATATCTATAATCGGGATTCAGCCTCACGGCGGCATCAATGATTTGAAAAAAGATATTCCTGTCTCGACTATATCCTGATTTTATACCCTGGAAGGTATATTAAATTATACCTTTATCGTATATGGTTTTTTGCAATTATAAAGATACAATAAAAACGCTTTCGGGGAAGACTGGTATTTAGACACTCCTTAACAGACCTTCAGGGCCGGATATCAATGTAATAAAAGGAGAAATATGAATAACCGCTTCCTGGTTTTTTGTGTCGCCGTTTTTTCACTTTATTCTTTAGTCAACAGCGTTAATCATAAGCACATCAATTTAAGCGTTATATCAAAAATAATCTAAATAAAGGAGGATACGATGAATACCAAAAGGATTTCTGTTTTATTCTGCATTTTGTTCCTAGTAAGTTGTACGGCTCCTCAGACCCAGACGAAAACGACAAAAGGCGCCGTTTACGGAACAGCAGGCGGTGCTGCCGCCGGAGCATTGATCGGGCAGGTCATCGGCCATAGCACCAAGAGCACTCTGATCGGAGCGGCTATCGGCGCGGCTGTTGGGGGGCTTGGAGGAGCTGGAATCGGCAGAATGATGGACAATCAGGAAAGAGACATGCGCAATGCTCTGGCTTCCTCGGAGAGCGCGACTGTTAGCAGGGAAGGAAATCTCCTGGCGGTTTCTTTTAAAAGCGATTTTACCTTCGACTCCAATTCTTCTACTGTAAGACCCGGCCTCATATCCGAAATAGACCGCGTTGCCAAAGTGCTGAATCAATATCCTGACACTTACATTCGTGTGGAAGGCCATACGGACAGCAAAGGTTCGAACGCGTACAACATGGACCTTTCCCAGCGACGCGCCAATGCGGTAAAGAATCTGCTCGTCCAGCGGGGCGTAGTGGAAAGCCGCGTTGAGGTCATCGGTTATGGGGAAGATATGCCTGTGGCAACCAATGATACAGAGGCGGGGCGTCTGAAAAACAGAAGAGTAGAGATCAAGATCGCTCCCAAAACCCAGGCCCAGGCCCAGTAACCATCAATAAAGACAAGGAACCGGTGACCGGAGCGCCGATAGCATCCCGCCTCACCGTCAGGATGCATCTCATCCTCTGGTTTACCGGTTAAAGAATCAGGCAAGGGCAATCAGTTTTATCGCTGATTACCCATTTTACACTATAATTATCCATTTTAACCCGTTTTCCGCTCTGCTTCGGAAGGTGGATTAGATAAGCCTTCCAAAGATATAACCATTGTAACGTAGAAAGATGTTTACGCCGTCTGTCTGTCCGTTTTTTTTGTATGCTTTCAATATTTCCTTGAGTCTTTCTTCCAGATACATGGGAGGATACGAAATGTGACCGCCGGATAAAAGATAAAATTTCCCGGCCGGAAAGATTCGCACAAAAACAGCATAGCCCGGCTGCGTTGACTCAGACATCATTTGATCGTGAACAAACACTTCCTCATGATCGAAAACATTACGCAAAAGAGCGCCTGTTCCCTTTTTAATAAAAGTAACCATGTACACTGATTTCGGGGCTTTGATTCGCCCCTCCACCAGTTTTCTTTCATCTCCGGATAAATTATTCTTCGCCAGCAACCGGCCCAACACGTAAGGTGTTTGTTCGCCTGGCACAAAGTAGTCATTCATCAACCATTCGTTGAACTCTTCTACATCTTTTTCCGTGATCCCGTATTTTTTCGCCTCCGCCGCACGTTTCTTCCCGCAATAAAACTGGAATAATTC
>JBDKVD010000010.1:0-5664 GCA_039679325.1 Smithella sp. | reverse complement strand
GTTCCAGAAGGACGGCAATCTCTTCCAGAATTTTTATGACATTTTCTTTTGTTATTGTCGAAATTGAAGCCATTTCATCACCTATAAAACATGATGAATTCGTAAAAAGTCGGCCACTTGGTCATTGGAGGAACGAAGTGACGAAGCAATCTAATAATATTAAAGTGTTACAAACTATGAGATTGCTTCGCTTCGCTCGCAATGACGGCGAAATGGACTTTTTACGAAACCATCAAACATAACCCATCAACAAACATGCATCTTTCTTTGTATGTTATAAGTGAGAGTTACTTAATTTAAATATTTTTTGTGATATTTTGTCAGGCAGTGCTTGACAATATACTTTTAACAATATATAAGGCGCACCTTACCAAGTAACACCGAAACGTCCCCATCGTCTAGAGGCCTAGGACACGGGCCTTTCACGCCTGTAACCGCGGTTCGACTCCGCGTGGGGACGCCAAATATAAAAAGGGCAAACTGAGAAACAGTTTGCCCTTTTTTTTGTTCGGAAAAATTATTTTGCAGAAGCTTGTTTCTTTTTACCGGCTTTATTCGAAGCATCGCCGCCGGCCTGCTTCTTCTTGGCTTCATTTGCAGGCGCTGCCGCTTTCTTTTTCGACTTGGATTCTTTTCCTTCCTCACCCTCTTTTTTAGCGGGTGCCGTCAACTTCAGGATTTTGGCCTGCGCCAAATCCTCATTTAGCTTCTCAATCTTTTCAACCGCTCTAATTCTTGTATTGGTTTCTCTAATTTTTGCTTTTAGATTTTTAACAAGGGGGTTGCTCTGGGCTTTTTCTTTGCTAATCCCCTTTTGAGCCAGTTGCTGTATTCGCAAGTCCAGCTTTTCTTCTAACATTCGGCGCTGCTCAATTCTAACATCCTTACTTTTCGATGACATTTTTCCTCCCCTTGTTTTATTAAAAATTGTAAATCAAAAATATCAATATTTTCAACTAAAAGCTATAAAATAATTTATATTTGTATTTTTGTACTGTATGAGAAAATTCCCTGCCGGAATCATAGCATTTACGTACGCTATATCACAATAGATTCGTAGCATTGGAAATTATCACGGCCTTTTTCTTTGACTTTATACATGGCAATATCCGCGTTTTTCTTTAACATGTCAAAATCCGTGCCGCTGTCCGGATAGATTGCAATTCCAATACTGGCGGTAATCCTCAATTTCTGATCTTTCAGAATAAAACCATGGTGAAAAGAATTAATTATTTTTCTGGCAATAGCTTCCGCATCTTCTTTTCGATTAATTTCCGGCAGCAAAAGCATGAATTCGTCTCCGCCCATCCTGGCTACCGTGTCGCTTCTGCGCAGGTGACCGCGCAGCCGATAACTTACATTTTGCAGCAGCAGATCACCAATATCGTGTCCCAACAAATCATTAACCAGCTTGAATCCATCTAAATCCAGCATCATAACGGCAAATTTTTTATCATTTCTCCGAGCCGTCGAAATAGCCATATTCAGGCGGTCATTGAAAAGCATCCGATTCGGCAGCCCGGTTAACGTATCATGATAAGCCATATGGAAAATTGTCGCTTCCGCCTGCTTGCGCTCATCGATATCCCGGGCGATTCCGCGAAAACCAATTGGATTTCCGGATAAATCCCTCATTAACGAGGAAGAAATCTCTATGTGTCTTTTAAAGCCGTCTTTGCAAATAATTTGAAAATCTAAATGTTTCTTCGGCCGGCCTGTTTGATAAATCTCTTTGGTGAAACGGAACATTTTCTTAAAATCATTTTTATCTACGTATTGACTGGTTTTTGTTCCCATCAATTCTTCCCTGGAAAAACCGGAAATTTTGCACAACGATTCATTGAAAAATGTCAATATGCCTTTTAAATCTACTTCGTAGTATCCATCTTCAATATTTTCCAGAATTGTCCGGTAGCGCTCTTCGCTGGCCTTAAGGATCTCCTCGGATTTTTTACGATCGTTGATGTCCACATAATTACCGAGAACACCTTTTTTTCCGTCAAAATATACGGAAGTAACTGTTTCCATTGTCCATTTAACCTGGCCACTTTTAGTTACCGTGCGAAATTCGTAAGGCTGGTTTTGATGCTGCTTGAGCATTCTAACAGCGTTTTCTCTCACTGATGCCCTGTCTTCCGGATGAACTATCTCCAGTGAATCCATGCCGATAAGCTCGTTGGCGCTATAGCCGACATATTCCTGAAATTTGGGATTTACGAAACGAAATCTGCCGTCATGGAGAACGTAAATGCCTATCAGGGAACTGACGGCCAATGTTCGTGAAAGTTTTTCTTCACCCTTGCGTTTCGTTATGTCGCGCGCAATGCAATGTATGAGTTTTTTCCCCTCCAGTTCCAGGCAGTTAAAGCTCACTTCCGCATCAAAGACAATTTTGTCCGACCGGATAAATTTCCAGTCGCTAAACTGGGCGTTGCCTTGCAAAACAGTATCAATTATCTGTTTCATTTTTTCACGGGAGTCAGCCCCGCCCGGCTGTTTGGACGGCAAATATTTAGCCAGGGGTTTATTAATTATCTGTTCATCAATGCAGGCAAACATCTCCAAAGTTTTATTATTGCAGTCAACGATCTTGGTTCCATCGAGAATAAAAATAGCGTCGCTTATGGAATCAAATAAAGGATAAATATTTTTTTTAGAAAACTCACTGATGCCGATCGATCCCTGCGTATTTCTCAGGCGGCTGGAAGCAGGCGGGTTATCTCCCGCTTTAAGGGGTGGTTGATGAGTCTTTCTACTGATACTCATATTGCCGACATGACCTCTACTGCATTAATTTTTTTTGATTTATACAATGCCGTACTCGCAGCTAAATTTGTTCTCTGCAGCTTGCCTGACGCATACCGGGTCGTCGGTGTCCTCCAATACGCCTGCCAAAATTGACTCCCGGCCGCCATGCCGCATCTTATACCAAGTTGCATTCAAAGCATAACGCGGCGGCAAGGAGGAGGCTCCGCAGGCGTATTATACATACGTTGAGGAAGCCGACGACGTAACCAACAAAGTTAGGCAAAGCATGCGACTTGGTATTAAGTACAAAAAAAGCGGTACATTCATTCCTCAATTATGTCAATTCGTTTCTCCTATCATTTATTGCCATGCCGCTAAGGTTATATTCACTTTCCAGCAGGGCAATAACCTCAACGTGCTGTGTCTGCGGAAACATATCAAAAGGTTGAAGACTTAAAAGCTTATAGCCGGATTCGTTCAGAAAATGAACATCCCGCGCCTGAGTTACCGGGTTACAGGAAACGTAAATAATTCTCTGTGGATGCAGTCCGGCAATGGCTTTAAGAACCGACTGACTGCAACCAACGCGCGGTGGATCAAGAAGCAGTAAATTCACAGGCGTCCCGGCCGGCGATAAAAATTTCCCTTTTAACAGTTCTTCTCCGGCATCACCGCGGACAAATTTTACATTTCCCAGATTTTCTTTTTCGGCGTTAATTTGAGCAAACTTTACTGCTTTCTCGTTTAATTCAATCCCGAAAACTTCCCCGGCAAAAGGCGCCAGAAAAATGGAAAATAAACCACATCCGCAATAGACATCGATTACACTATTCAATTGGCCGGATAATGCCGTCCGGCAAACTTCATCCACCAGGGCATCCGTTAAAAACAAATTATTCTGAAAAAAACCATCAAAAGGAACCAGAAATTCCTTCCCTTTGACCACGCGCCTTACTTGTCCTCTCTTAGTATTGTGCTCGTTTGGCAAATCAGACCAGATGGTCAGGCGGGTATCCGTTTTTTTACTCCGATTTAATGGATTTTTTCTAAGCCTGCCGATTTTCTCATTTATGGTTTCATCCATAATTTCACAACGCTCAATATCCACGACAAAGCCTCCGGAAGTATCGAGAAAACCTGTCTTAAGCCCGGAAGACGTCATTATCTGATGACATTGAGCTTTGCCCCGATAATGATAGGCAGTCTCGGAAGCAACAACAGGCAGAACGGGCGGCATACTGATCCGGCCTATTTTTATAAAAGCTTCTTCAACCTGCCTTTTTTTTATTTCCAGCTGCTGATCATAGCTTATATGCTGGTAGCAACACCCGCCGCATTTTGCGTAATAATGACACAGCGGTTTCACCCGCAACGGAGAAGCATTGATTATTTTTAAAATTTTGCCACGGGCAAATTTCTTTTTGCACTGGGTAATTTCCACTTCCAGTTCATCGTCCGGAGCTGAAAAGGGAACGAAAACCACAAAGTTATCAATGCGGCCAACCCCTTCACCACCAAACGCGATTCTTTCTATTTTTATTGTTATACGATCCCGAATCTGCAAAGGCCACCTCTTTCAGTGATGTGTTTACATGGCATTTCTCTTTACAACCATAAATATTATTGTTAATTAAGTAACCAAAATAGATTGTTGGAAAGGTTAAAATGTCCACGGAAAGAAAATCCATTCTCTGCCCCAATTGCCGCAAACTGATCAGCTCCAATGAGCCTGTCTGCCCCTATTGCGGACTAAACCGTCCGGGACTGCAAAACGCGGCCGGGTTTATCCGCAGCCTGTTTTTTAATTTTGATCCGGTAAAGACCATTATTTATACCAATATTGCTTTTTATATCTTCGCCCTTCTTTTAAACCCCGGATCCATGCTTTCCGGCAGAGGCGGCATTTTTGACCTGCTATCACCATCAATGAACAGCCTCTTTAATTTAGGAGCAACAGGCACAATGCCCGTATTTCAGTATCATCGTCTCTGGAGCTTAATTTCCGCGTCTTTTTTACATGGCAGTATTTTACATATCATCTTTAACATGATGGCGCTAGCTCAGTTAGGTCCTTTTGTTCTGCGGGAGTATGGTGCTTATCGTTTCTTAAATATATACATCCTCGCCGGTGTCGGCGGTTATCTTGTTTCATTGGTATTTGGTGTTCGTTTCACTATCGGCGCTTCGGCCAGTATTTGCGGACTAATCGGAGCAATCATCTATTACGGCAAGAGTCGCGGCGGTTATTACGGAGAAGCCATCTACAAACAGGCCATAGGCTGGGTTATAGGGCTTGCCGTCTTTGGAATATTAATCAGCGGCATCAACAACTGGGCACATGGCGGCGGAATACTTTCTGGAATTCTGATCGCTTTTATAATGGGTTATAATGACAAAAAACCGGAATCCGCCTGGCATAAACATTTGGCTACCGCCTGTCTTTTAATTACGGCCGGAGTTTTGATTTGGCGATTAGTCTATTCTCTTTTGCATTTATTATTAACACTATTCCATAATTAATTTGCGAGGTGCACTCATGAAGAAAAAAATAATTTTTTTATTGCCTTTATTTCTGGGCGTTCTTGTCGGATGTAACGCTGCAATAAGCATGAATGGCAAAGTGATGAGCGTTGATTCGGGACAATTTGTTTATCAAGACGGCAACCTGATCAGCAATTATAAAGCCAACATCGACTCGGTATGGACAGCCTGTGAAAAAACCGTCAAAGAGATGAAGGGCAATGATATACGGAGGGAACGAAAAATCTCCACAGGCAGGATAACGGCCATCATTCAGGATGAAAAAGTCAGCATCTCCATTGAATACATAGACAAGGATTCTACTTCCGTGGCAGTTTTCGTCGGCGTGACGGGCAATAATGTGGCATCGAGGTTAATCCATGAAAAGATTGCGGA
>JBDKVD010000009.1:0-2849 GCA_039679325.1 Smithella sp. | reverse complement strand
TCGGTTTCCAGCCGCAGCTGTTCTTCATCCGCCGCCATATCCGCCCGGCTGCGCATATCGTCAAGCCAGCGAATAATTTCCGGGAAATTAAGGTTTTCCTGCTTTTGCGCCAGATGTAATTCCTGGGCCAGATGCAGATAGTTGGTAAGTTTTCTCTCACCGCCGGCAAATGTCATAATGCGCTCGCGGACATGCTCTTCATCCAGAAATACGTAAAACATCGTCAGAAAACCGTGCAGGCGCCACAAATCATGATATTGCTGAAACCTGGTCCGCCAGTTTGCAAGTCTCGCATCATTTTCCAGGCATCCCGCCAAATCCTCGGCGGCAAGACCGAAAAATGATGCAGCCAGCGCCGCCGTCAGATAACCTTCATTTTCACAGTAAATAACTCCCAGTAAAAAACGTTTCAGTTCTTCCGCTTCTTCTGAAATAAAAACACTTTCCGCACTAAGCAGCACCGAAGGGATTCCAACTTTCGTCAATTCTTTTTGAAAAGTGATTGCTTCTGCGTTTTTCCGCACCAGAACGGCAATGTCATTTTCCTGCAACGGTCTGTCGCCGATGCAGACTTTCTTCCCACGGCTCAACTCCAGCAGTCTGGATATTTCTGCGATTACTGCACGGATTATAAGATCGCGGGCATCGGTAACACCCAGCGGTTTATTGTCGTCCGCTCCCGGCAGAAACCACCATTGCAGTGCACAATTTTCTTCATCTTCAAAGTGCAGTTTTTCGACCTGCCCGCCTTTGGCCGCTTGTATCCGGTTGTATTCAATTTCCTCGTAGACAAAGGGCCGGGAAGGTGTTGCAAACAGAACATTGACGGCGTTGACCAGAGCGGATTCCGACCGCCAGTTCTCCTTCATCGAATATTTACGATTGATGTCTTTTGACGCCCGCAAATAAGCAAAAATATCGGCGCCGCGGAAACTGTATATAGCCTGTTTGGGATCACCGATATAAAAAACGGCGTTGTCGGATTTCATTTTGTTGGACAAAAATATTGACTGCAATATGGCAAACTGCAGGGGATCGGTATCCTGAAATTCATCAACCAGAACTGCCTGGTACTTGCCTCGCAGTATCTGTGCAAGTTTTTCTCCTCCGCCGGACAACAATGCGTTTTGCGCCTGCACCAGCAGATCATCAAAATAAAGCACATTCTTTTTCTGCTTCATTTCAGGAAATCCGTGCAATAGTTCTTCCAGAAACTGCTTTTTCAATCGGGCAAGTCTGTTATCCAGCAGTTCTATTAGTTGGAGGGCAAGCAAACATAAATCACCGCATAGTGCAAAAGCCGGATGCCGAGGCGTAGTCGCGCCTTTTTTTGTTTTAGCACAAAGAGCCTGCGCGCTCAGCTTGATCAGCGCCGGGGGAACAGGCACTGGAGCGCTATCCTCCAGGGCAATCCTGTCTATTTCTCCGGCAATCCTATCCGCCTTTTTGCCGTATGTTCCGGCATGGAGCGCACTGCTTTGCAAAAGAGAGATTATTTCGCTTCTCTGATTCTGCCACAGCTTCTGAAAACTGCGGAATTTCTCATTCAACTCCTGCGCAGGGCCATTTAAATCCTCAGCCGCCACATCTTGATAATCAGGAATCACCTGCAAAGCCGGCGTGACCATAGCCAGTTTCAACAGCTGCAGGAAATAGCCTTTATTAATACCGCAGGCAAGCGCATAGCGGACAATCAACGGATCGTTGTTATAAAAATTCCGGCGCCAGAAATCCTCGACGAATTCCCGCTCCAGGCCCTGCTGATTTTCAATCAGCTCGGCATCAAACATGGTTGCGCTTTCAAAGGCATTATCCAGTAAGATGCGCTGACAGAATCCGTGTATTGTATGTATCGCCGCCTCGTCAAAATTTGTCAGCGCCCGCGCCAGTCGGCCGGTAATTTTTTTTCTTTGCGCTGCTTCAGAGTGCTGTTCAAGAACAGCCTGTAAAAAAGAATTCGCCGCGGTCCCCTCAGCAAAGGCTGTTTGCGCCTCCTGCAACATTTTCCGGATTCGCTTTTTTAACTCTGCCGTTGCCGCTTTGGTATAGGTAATGACTAAAATCTGCCGCGGCGCTAATTCTCTCTCCAGAACGAACCGCAGATAGAGGGAAGCCAGAGCATGAGTTTTACCGGTGCCGGCGCTGGCCTCGATCAGATTCACGCCGTTAAGCGGACATTTTATCGCATCAAACGGAATCATCACCTACAACTCCAGTTTTTCCAAATGTAAGAAAACAGGTCCCAGTATTTCCACGGCGACATTTTCAAATTCATCATCCAGAGGATAATAACCTGCGAAACAGATTTTATGGGCAATCTCCCGGGCCTCTCCTTCCTCCCAGCCATTGCCGTCACCCCACCAGATTTTCCCTGCCGCCCGGAGAGCTTCCTGTCTCTCTTTCTGTTTTTGTAACAAAGTTCTTGCATATTCCAAAGAAGTACGGGGAAATAATTTCAACGGTTTTTTCTGCCCCAGCCGGTAGTATTCAATCAGCTTTTCCAATATCCGCCCGGCGTCGTCTATTTTACCAAACGAAAATCGTCCATCTTCTCCCAGGAGAACACTTTTTGAAGAAAATCCGCAAGCGGGATCAACATTTATCAGCAAATGGCTGATCCATGTTTGCAGATAGTCATTCGCTTTTAATTTGGCTGGACGGTAATGGATGAGATTGTTTTCGTAGATATTGTCGATTGTTCCGGTGATCCGCAAATCACCGACGATAACGTCTATGGATATTTTTCCCGGTTTTCTGCCCGCTACAGATGTGTATACCAGTTCGGCAAAATCCTGCATGTCTCTTTTCAGCGAAGAAAAATAATAATCTCCCGCCGCGCCGACAGGCAA
>JBDKVD010000008.1:0-4527 GCA_039679325.1 Smithella sp. | reverse complement strand
CATCACCATGGCCAAGCTCTGGATTACCGAAATGGCGTGTCGCGTAGTTGACCGCTGTCTGCAATTCTTCGGCGGCTATGGCTATTGCGAAGAATATCCGATTGCCCGCGCCTGGCGCGACATTCGTATCACCCGCATTTTTGCCGGCAGCAACGAAACAATGAAACAAATTATTGCCAAGGCAATAGTACAAAACAAGATTTAAATGAAATTTAAACTTATCTATCCCAAATGGAAAAAACTGGAACGTCAGACGCACTTCACCCTGCCGCCGCACGGTCCCGTTGTCTTTGCGGCGACGCTTCCCCAGGATGTGGAAGTCGAATTCGTTGACGAGAATGTGCAGCCGCTCAATATCGAAGCAGACGCCGATTTTGTCGGAATTTCCGTAATGCTGACGGCGCAGGTAAAACGGGGCTGGGAAATTGCCGATGCCTACAGAAAATTGGGGATAAAGGTCATCTTCGGCGGCATTGCCACGATGCTGCATGCCGAGGAAACCGCTCTGCATGCCGATGCGGTATTTATCGGCGAGACGGAAGGCCGCATGGAGCAGGTCTGCGCCGATTTTAAAAACGGCAAACTGCAAAAGGTTTACAACTATTATCAGGATTTTCCGCCCATTGAAGCGGTGGGCACCGCCCGGCGCAGTATCCTGAACAGGGATATGTACAACTACCGCGGCGTACAGATGGTCGATCTGGTGCATGCCTCCCGCGGTTGCCGTTTCAATTGCTATCCCTGCTGCGTCAGTTTTTTAGGCGGCCGCCGGTTTCGCCCCCGTCCCTTTGATAAAGTCGTTGCAGAAATGGCCGCTATCGACAATAACAGGCTTTTCATCGTCGACAATTCGCTGGCGCAAGACAAAAACTGGGAAATGAATCTTTTTCGTGAAATGATACCGCTGAAAAAGAAATGGTGCTGCCATCCCATTGAAAATGACGATAAGGTATTGGACCTGGCGGCGCAGGCCGGAGCCTGGTATGTTTATCAGGCTATTTTTGATTCTTCCGACTTCATCCGTGACCGCATTAAACGCTATCACGACAACGGTATCGGCGTAGAAGGCAGCATTCTTCTGGGCCTCGATTATCATACGGAAGACTACATCAAGCGTCTGGTTGACTTTCTGCTTGAAAGCGAGCTGGATATGGCGGAATTCACGGTGCTCACCCCGTTTCCCCATACCCGCACGTTTGATGATCTGCATAACGCCGGCAGAATTTTTTCCTATGACTGGAATGATTACACGTGCGATAAAGTCGTGTTTCAGCCGCAAGAGATGACGCCGGAAAAGCTCCAGAGTATGTACCATTACGCCTGGGATAAGTTTTACGAGGAAGAACCACAAAGTTACAAAATGTTTAAACTGCTCAAACAAGTTATGGAAAAAGAAAAGGCAGACAATACATATAAGCCTCGCAAACGGGGCTAGTTTTCTTATTTCGATGCGCATTCAATCAGCACCTTTGTTGGCGTCGCCTCATCCTAGAGACTGTGTCGTAATGAAAGATGTTGCTCGCATTTTCCGCATGATGTCCCCCGCTGGCGGGGGTGCAGGGGGTGGACGTTTTTTTAATTTAGGCATAATTTTAAACGTAGGGCGCGCTTACCAAAACGCACCGCACTTCGGACTGCTCATGGAGCAGTCCCTACAATATCCACCTCCGTCACTACGTGACACCTCCGCCAGCGGAGGACATAAAAAGGCAATATTTGCTATTATGACACAGTCTCCTAACCGCCTCGGTGTGATCTTGAATGCAAAATGGAATTAAAGTAGAAAGTGATGATTCAAACATGAAGAAAGTTGGCGGCAAATCCGTTGTAGTTATCGACGGCGGCAATATCGGCTTTGACGATATTATTGCCGTTGCGCGCGACGGAGTCGAAGTACGGATAAGCAAAGACAAAAGTTTTGTGCGGCGGATGCAAAAGACTGAGCAGATATTGATGGATTCCCTGCGCCGGGGGAATCCCGTTTACGGAGTGAACACCGGATACGGCAAATCCTGCGGCAGCAGGATGTCCATGGATATCGCCTTGAAAAACGGCGAAAATATTTTCCGTTTTCATGGCTGCGGCACGGGGGAACCCATCGGCATTGAGGAAACGCGCGGCGCGATGCTGTGCCGGATAATTTGCCTGGCGCGCGGGTATTCCGGAGTGTCAATTGCGCTCTTACAGCAAATGGCCGATTTTTTAAACCGGGGAATAACGCCGGTCGTCCCCTGCGAAGGCTCCGTCGGCGCTTCCGGCGATCTGACGCCGATGTCTTATATCGGCGCCTGCCTTGCCGGTGAACGCGAGGTCTTCTACCGTGATCAGAGAATGCCGGCAATCAAAGCTCTGAAAAAAGCCGGTCTCAAACCTTACGGATACTTGCCCAAAGAACCGCTTTCCATGGTTAACGGCACGACCACGATGACCGGCATTGCGGCGCTGGCTGTGGAAAGAGCAAACTGTATTTTAGATGCCGCCATTTATGCCACGGCGCTTTCCGTGCATGCTTTAAAGGGAAACTCGCATCACTATCATCCGGTTATTGCGGAAGCTAAACCCTTTCCCGGTCAGGCTTACGTAGCCGCACATATTACCAGGCTGCTGCAAACGAAAGTATCGGCCCGTCAGCTGGAAGATGATGCTCCGGAAACACTTCAGGATCCTTATTCCCTCCGCTGTGCGCCGCAGGTGGCGGGGGTATTGTACGACGCCCTTTCCTGGATAAAAAAATGGGTGGAAATCGAAGCCAACAGTTCCAATGACAACCCCATATTTGATCCGGCGACCGGTGAGGTTCTTATGGGTGGTAATTTCTATGGTGGCCATATCGCGTTTGCCATGGACGGGTTGAAAGCGGCGCTGGCTTCAGTCGCCGATATGTGCGACCGCCAGACGATGCTGCTGGTAGATCCGCATTTAAACAGAGGGTTGCCGGGCGATCTGGTAAGACCTGTCAAAGGCACGGCCGGTCTGCGTCACGCTTTCAAGGCGATGTCCATTGCTTCCTCGGCTCTGACGGCGGAAGCTTTAAAAGGAACAATGCCCGCGGCATCATTTTCACGCTCCACCGAATCGCATAACCAGGACAAGGTCAGTATGGGAACAATCGCCGCACGGGACGCCGAAAGGATTTGCACTTTAACGGAACGTGTCTTAGCGATACATCTGCTGGCGGCGGCGCAGGCCTGCGATATCCGTAATAATATAAAAGCACGGCCATTGCTGGCCGCGATCCAGGGAAAAATCCGGTTGATCAGCGAACCGGTAATCGAAGACAGGCCATTGGATGCCGATATAGAACGCATGTGCGTTGCCGTCAGATACTCTGATTTTTTCAGGATTAAATGACGACCTCGTAATAAGTCCATTTCGCCGTCATTGCGAGCGAAGCGAAGCAATTTCATAGTTTGTAACAATTTAATATTATTAGATTTATTCGTAACTTCGTTCCTCGCAATGACCAAGTGGCCATCTTTTTACGAGTCCATCATGTATGACAACCTCGTAAAAAGGCCGGATGCTGCGTTGCGCTTCATCCCTCCCCGGCCTTCGCCGGGGCAGGCTACCTACGGCGTACGCTAAGTACGCCTCATTCCTCGGTATTCGCGCGCCTTGCCTGCGACCTTTTTACGAGGTCGTCTGAAAATTGTTAATTTCACGACTTTTTACGAGTCCATCATGTATAGAGCACCAAAAATCGTATGTGCGATAGTCGACACAAAAAAGTATAAATTTTTAGTGCATAAATTGAATGTTTGTTTTAAATGGGTCTTACTTTATTCGAAGGAGTTTTTTTATGTCAGAGAAACAAGAGTTGGAAAATAAATGTATTAATACAATCCGCTTTCTGGCGGCTGATGCTATTGAGAAAGCAAAGTCCGGTCATCCCGGCATGCCTCTGGGCGCCGCCGCCGCCGCATATACTCTTTGGACGAAACACTTAAAGCATAATCCCCAAAATCCGCAGTGGCCGGATCGCGACCGGTTTGTACTTTCCTCAGGTCATGCGTCCATGCTTTTATATGCGCTGCTTCATCTTACAGGCTACAATCTTTCGCTGGAGGATATTAAAAACTTTCGGCAATGGAACAGCCTTACTCCCGGCCACCCCGAATTTCGCCACACTTCCGGCGTGGAAGTAACCACAGGCCCACTGGGGCAGGGGCTGGCTAATGCCGTTGGTATGGCAATTGCGGAAGCGCATCTGGCGGCGCGGTTTAACCGTGAAGACGCAAAAATAATCGATCATTATACTTATGTGATGGCCGGTGACGGCGATATGATGGAAGGTGTTACGGCGGAAGCCTGCGCGCTGGCCGGTCATTTGCGTTTAGGTAAATTGATTGTTCTTTATGATGATAACAGTGTCTGTCTGGCCGGATCCACGGCATTGTCGTTTACCGAAAATTTGGAAATGCGCTTCAAGGCTTACGGCTGGCATGTTCAGAAGGTAAAAGACGGCAATGATGTAGCGGCGATTGACAGGGCTATTAAAAAAGGAAAAAAGGAAACGGAGCGTCCTTC
>JBDKVD010000007.1:0-6751 GCA_039679325.1 Smithella sp. | reverse complement strand
GGGTACATTGCCACGGAAAACTTAACTGACACGGGTTTGCAGGCAGCCCGGAGAGCCGAGGAAATGGGGAAGGAAAACCTGAAGGCGGCGGAGGATATAGGTAAAACATCAATAGCGGACAGCGTACAGGCTCTTGATCACAAAGCGAAGGAAGCCATCGAACTGAGAACCGTGGAGCTGGCCGCAAGAATCGCCGATTTTCTCTATGAAAGAGACAGGGAAATCCTGATTCTTGCTTCATTTAATCCCGATCCCGTACGGTACCTCAATGTCTATCGGACAACAAAAAAAGATGTGATTGTGACCGACCCGCGCGAAGCCGGGAAATCTCAAAGAAGTGCCGTTAAGCTTCAGACGCGAAATCCAGAAAATAAAGAATGGAGGAATTTCCCGCCTCTTGATTTCTGTAGGGTATCGAAACCACTCTACAAAGAGATAACATTTATCGATTTGCAGGGCCGGGAAAAGATCAAGATTGCAGATGGCAGGATTTCCAATAACCTGACTGATGTAAGCAGAAAGGAAAATACATATTGCAAGGCGGAAGATTATTTTCCCTATCTGGCAAATCTGAAAAAAGGCGAAATTTATGTTTCCAAGGTCATAGGCGCTTATGTAAAAGGCTGGCTTTATAAAACAAAGGAGGGCATCAGGGTAAAACGGGAAAGCGCCTACGCCGGCAAAGAGAATCCTTACGGCAAAAAATTTGAGGGGATAATCAGATGGGCGACCCCGGTCTATGATGAGAAAGGGAAAAAAACAGGCTACGTGACCATGGCCTTAGATCACACTCATATAATGGAATTTACCGACCATGTATTTCCTACGGAAGAAAGATTTACTGTTCTGTCGGACGGTGGATCGGGCAATTATGCCTTTATCTGGGATATAAATGATCAATGCATCGCCCATGCGCGTGATTTTTTTATTTGCGGCTTCGATCCGAAAACAGGAAAAGAGGTGCCGGGGTGGTTAAGCCAGGAGACGTACGATGATTATAAAAAAAGCGGAATGACTTTAGAAAAATTTGTGCAGAAACTTCCTTCCTTCCGCAACTTTACTCTGAAAAAATCAGGTTCGATGGAACAGATGAAAGCCGGTGAAATTTCCCTGGATTGCCGGGTACTTGATAGCGCCCCCCAATGCCAGGGATGGCATGAAGGAACGGAAAACGGGGGATCAGGGTCATTCCTGCTTCTCTGGAGCGGTCTCTGGAAACTTACTACATATGCCGCTATTCCCTACTACACCGGTCCGTATGGCAACTCAAAGAGAGGCTTTGGCTATGTAACGATAGGCGCCAATGTCGATGAATTTCACAAGGACGCAAATATCACGAAAGCCAAAATAGAAAAAAGCATTCTCGAACAGGGAAAAGAGATTGTTAAAGCAAATAGTAAAACCAGGCAGTTAATCAGTGAGAGAGCGTTGCACAACCGGCATCTCATTCTCATCATTTCTTTATTGGCCGGCCTTTGCATTATCGGCATGTCTGTTGTTATAAGTTTTAGTCTGACAGGTCCTTTGAGGCGATTGACGGAAAGCGCGGTTTCGATGAGTAAAGGCGATTTCGACCAATCGATTGAAGTAAAATCAAAAGATGAGATAGGTCAGCTTGCAAAATCATTCAACGAGATGGCAAAAGCCATATCTGAGATCGATAAAATGAAATCGGAATTTGTCACGATAGCATCCCATGAATTGAGGACACCTATTCAAGCTATGATGTTAGGGGTATCCGGTATCCTGGAGGGATATTCAGGTAAGATTGACGAAGAGGTCCGGGAAGATCTCGATCTTGCCAAGGTGGGCATTGAACGGTTGCTGCATCTTGTCGAAAACCTCCTTGATCTGTCCAGAATTGAAGCGCAGAAAGTTGAGCTGAATCTTTCCCGTACACCCGTTGCGGAAATCATTGACAGGGCCGCGGCGGAAGTCTCCGATCTGGCTTTTGCTCACGGGCATACAATCGTTAAGAATGTGCCTGCGGATATCCCCGATATTCCAGTCGATAAAGACCGCATGGTCCAGGTCATGATCAATCTTTTGAGCAATTCCATCAAGTATTCGCCGGATGGAGGGAAAATTATTGTAAAAACGGAAAAAGAGGGAAACGAGATAATCTTTACTGTTGCTGATAATGGATATGGGGTGCCTGATTGGGCGAAAGAAGAAGTATTTAAGAAATTCTTTCAGGCGGACAGCCTCATGTCTCACAAAGTCGGCGGAAGCGGATTGGGCCTGACGATTACGAAGGGGCTCGTGGAAAAGCATGGTGGAACGATACGGTGTGAGAGTCCTGTTCCGGAAGAGTATTATCCTGAGTTTGCGTTGGGAGGAGAACGGAAAGGGGCGATTTTTATTATTCGTCTTCCTGTAACAGATGCCGGAAATGTTTGAAACATATTGCGGAAAGGAGAGCAGGTCGTGGCAATTAAGAAAGTTCTGGTCGTCGATGACGATAAACCTATATCGACTTATTTGATAAGAAAGTTCACCAAGCTTGGTTATACCGTGTTTGTGGCGGAAGACGGTGAAGAAGCAGTTCAACAGGCATTTTCAAATCTCCCGGACATTATTCTGCTAGATGTAAAACTTCCGAAATTAAGTGGAATCGAAGTATGCAAGAGGCTGAAAGCAGATGATAAAACAAAAGATATCCCGATTCTTATGCTCTCCGCCAAAGCACAAACATTCGAAATTAATGAAGGTTTGGAAGCGGGAGCGGACAAGTATTTATGCAAGCCGATGAGTTTTCCTGCCATCCTGGATGAAATACGAGCGTATGATAAAAAATAGGTTATTGCTGAAGGGGTAGGTTTTTCCATGAAGAAAGACAAAACAGACAATACAGAAAATACGGAAAATCAAAGACGTCTTCTCCAGGAATATATCTTTGATCTCGAAGATGCCCAGGAACAGGCGGAAGAGTTAGCCATTGCGCATGAAAAGATAAAACAATCCCAGGAATTGCTTATGGCTGTTCTGGGAGGCACGACGCATGGTGTCTGTTTAATCAGGAGCGGTGCATTTGCCTGGTGCAACAAGGCGTTTACAGATATTTTAGGGTGGGAGTTAGGAGAAATAATCGGTAAAACAACCGAAGCCGTCTATCCTGCAGGCGAGGATGAAAAGGCGAATGTCATTTACGGCATCTTTCAACAAATAAGATCGCTCATGCATGAATGCGAACTCGTGCATAAAGACGGTCATCGTGTTCCATGCCTGGTAACAGGACATTTTATGGATGTTGATGATCGCTCCAAAGGCTATGTTTTATCAATTACAGATTTTACGGAGCAAAAAAAAATAGAAGAAGAATTGGTACGGCACCGTGATCATCTTGAAGAGATGGTGAAGGAACGTACAGCTAAACTGCAATTGGTGAATGATCAACTTCAAAGGGAAATTAACGAACGGCGGCTTGTGGAAAATGCTCTCAAGGAATCGGAAAACTGGTACAGGGCAATTTTTGACAATACGGGTACGGCCACTGTGATTTTAGATGAAAATACAACAATCCTTCTTGCAAATGCAGAACATGAAAAATTATCCGGTTATACCAGGGAAGAATTGGAGGGGAAAAAATGTTGGACGGAATTTGTCGAGAAAGAAGAAGACCTCGGCAGGATGTTGAACAATCACAAGCTGCGAAGACTTAATAAACATGCCGCCCCTAAATGTTATGAATTTAAATTCAGGGATCGAAATGGCCGTGTAAAAGACGTCATTCTGACGATTGACGTGATACCGGGTACCAAAAGAAGTGTGGCATCACTTTTAGACATTACGGAACGGAAAAAGGCCCAGGAGGAACGTCAAAAACTGGAAGAACGCTTGCATCGTGCTGAGAAAATGGAGGCTCTGGGGATTATGGCCGGCGGTGTTGCTCATGACCTCAATAATGTCCTTGGTGTCCTTGTCGGATATTCGGAACTACTCCTGGACGAAGTACAGGAGGAAAATCGTTTGAAAAAGTATGCCGCCAACATCCTGCAATCGGGCCAGAAGGGAGCGGCTATCATTCAAGACCTGTTGACGTTGGCCAGAAGGGGTGTGACTGTCTCAGAAGTGATCAATCTGAATGACGTTATTTGCAGATGCTTGAAATCGCCGGAGCTTGAAAGAATAAAGAAATTTCATCCAGGCGTAACAATTGATTCCATTCTTGATAAAGATCTTTTAAATTTAAAAGGTTCTCCCGTTCACCTGGAAAAAATGCTCTTTAATTTGTTGTCCAATGCAGCAGAGGCGATATTCGACTGTGGGAAAGTTACAATAAGGACGGAGAATCGTCATCTCGACAAGCCGGTTCATGGGTATGATCATTTGCAGGAGGGTGACTATGCTGTCCTGCACATATCGGACAACGGCAAGGGAATCTCTTCAGTCGACATGGAGAAGATTTTTGAACCCTTCTATACGAAAAAGGTCATGGGGAAAAGTGGAACAGGGCTGGGGCTTGCGGTTGTTTGGGGAACCGTAAAAGATCATAAAGGCTATATTGACGTTCAAAGCGAAGAGGGAAAGGGAAGCATTTTTTCTCTTTATTTCCCCATTGCCAGGGAAGAGAAGGTAGTAATTGACCCGGTATTTGTACCCGCTGAATCATACACGGGCAGGGGAGAATCGATATTAGTGGTTGATGATGTGCAGCAGCAAAGAGAGCTTGCCGTCACCATGCTGAGCAGGCTTGGTTATCAAGTCAACGCTGTATCGGGCGGGGAAGAGGCTGTTGCCTATATTAAAAACAAAGCGGTTGATCTTATGGTACTGGACATGATCATGGAGCCGGGCATTGATGGTCTGGAAACCTATAAAAGAGTTCTCGAAATCAACCCGAAACAGAAGGCAGTCATAGTGAGCGGCTTTTCGGAAACGAAACGGGTTGAGGATGTCCTGAAATTAGGCGCAGGGTGCTATATCCGAAAACCTTATGTCATGGAAAAGATTGGAACGGCGATCAGGGATGAATTGTTGAAATAGCTGAAGATGCTATAAAAATATGAGACCAACGCGAATGCAGCGCGCGAGGTGCTGTCACATTTTTCTATCAGCGTTGAGTCTGAGAGATTTTCTTTCCGTATCATAGCACGTCTCTCTTCCTATTATGTACTATCACGAAAATATCTCAGAGATTCTATATCCATGGGTATATATAAATATACTTCCAGGTATATGTTGTTTTTGCAATAATAGATGTAAAATATGAAAAATATTATAATTTAAGTAAATATTTATCATTTGAGGAAAAAATCAATGGGCAGTGCAATTACTTGAAGGAGGTTTTATTATGGATCAGAAACAAATTGCCACACAGATGATCAATTTCAACAAATCTACCTTTGACAGTACTTTCAATGCTATGGTTGTATTGCAGGATCAGGCCGAAAAGCTGGTTTTCAGTTATTTGGAAAAAGCGACATGGTTTCCGGAAGAAGGAAGAAAAGCCGTTAATGAGTGGGTTGACACCTACAAAAAAGCACGTGAAAACTTTAAAAACTCGTATGATGAAAATTATCAAAAAGTTGCCAATTACTTTGTGAGTTTTCAGCAGGAGGATAAGGGAGCCAAAACTACTAAGAAATGATATGTATTTCCGATATTGGTGCTGTTTACCAGTGTTGTGAACCATATAATTATTTTGGAGGTCTGCTGATTATGTATCAAAAAGTCTTGGTGCCCCTTGACGGTTCAGAACTGGCTGAGTGCGCGTTGCCGTATGTAATAAACATGGTGAAAAGCGGCAGTGTAGAAGATGTGATCCTTCTAAATGTTTACACTGCTCATTTTAATTTCATGCCGACCGAATATAATTATGGTGGCCTCGGATACACTGATCTCAAAGAAAGAGTTAAAGAATACTCCCTCACTTATCTTGATGATGTAGAGACAAGGTTGAATGCGGAGGGGGTTAAAGTGAAAACGCAGTCAGTGGAAAGCATCAGGCCTGCCAAAGCAATTTCAGAATATGTCCAGAAAATGGGTATTGATCTGATCATTATTGCTACCCACGGATATACCGGACTGGAAAAACTGATGTTCGGCAGTGTGGCGCTTGAGGTTCTGCATGATTCTCATGTACCTGTGCTGCTCATCAGGCCGGAGTCTTGCAGAGCATAAAAAAGGGCAAAAAGAGGTGGTCAAAAACAAATAATCAACCGAAAACCTGATCTGGAGGCTGTAATGGACCCGAAAAAAATCGCCAGACAAATTATCGCTTTTAATAAATCTTGTTTTGACAACAATTTCAATGCGATGAGCACATTTCAAGAGCAAACGGCAAGGTTTGTCAATAAATTGTTGGAAAACGTTCCTATGTTTCCTGAAGAAGGCAAAAAAGCATACACCGAATGGTTAAAAAATTACAAAAAAGGATGCGACGAATTTAAAAATAAGATGGATGAAAATTTCAAAAAAATGGAAGATTTTTATAATGAAATAAAGTAGTCCTTCATTTTTTTGTCAAACATCAGCTGAATCTTATAAAAGGATAGGAATGCAAATCTTCCCGTCTCCAGAGTGAAGGGCCGGCCTATGACCCGACTGTTTCAACTGCAATAATTCCATTTCTAAATCAATGATGATATCGCGGCGGCTAGGAGGAGGTGACGAGGCGTATTATACATACGTTGAGGAAGCCGACGACGACGCCAACAAAGATAGCGCTTGATTTAGAAATGGAATAACATAATCCGGATCGTCAAACACTATCATCCCCGCTGATCCTCCCTTCTCAAGAGCATCAAGA
>JBDKVD010000006.1:0-7835 GCA_039679325.1 Smithella sp. | reverse complement strand
TCAAAAGAAATCATTGTTTGATGTAATTCTGATAATCTTCCATAGTGTTGAGGTTTCTGTACCATTTGCCTTCATCCGGCAGCGGCAGATACTTAACATCCGCCGACCCGAATAAAAGCCTGATTTTCCTGTGGCCTGCGTCCAGTAATTCTTTTATATTCCCCAAGACAGACTTTTTGTATACCGCAAATAACGGCTCCAACCTGCCGTCGCTCCAGACGGGAACAACTATTTGATGATCTTTCGCTTCTTTTATCAAATCCTGAATATATTGCATGTCCAGCTCCGGAATGTCGCAGGCGACCACAAAATTGATTTCATGTTCTGAACGCAGCAGTGCCGAGTAAATTCCCATCAACGGCCCTTTGCCTGCTTCCAGATCAGGAATTACCGGCAGATGCAAAAACCGGTACTTCTCCATATCGTTGGCGCTGACAATTATTTCCGGAAAATGCCCTTCCAGCTGAGATGCAATTTTTCCTATCAGAGGAATGTCGTTTGTGGAAAGGAGGCTTTTATCCTGCCCCATCCGGCTGCTTCTCCCACCGGCAAGAATTATCGCTGTCGCATTAAAAAACATGACCCTGTTTCCCCCGGACTGGAAATACAGTCCGGTTTCCTGATTTACTTTAGCTTCTCCAGTTCCCGAACAAGGTCTTCCAGCAGCGGACGTTGATTAATATTATGGACGTCAATGTACCGGACAAATCCTTTTTTATCAATCACGAACAACGCTCTTTCCGCAACGCCGTCGGAACGCAGCACACCGAATTTTGCCGCCACGGCTCCATGGGGCCAGAAATCGGAAAGGACATCAAACCACAGTTTCCCCATCTGGTTTGTCCAGGAAAAAAGAGTGGGAATATTATCCACCGTGATTCCCAATAAAACGGCATCATTATCTGCAAAGACATCCTGAATAATATTATAACCGGGCCACTGATCGGAACAAACCGGTGTCCAGGCCGCGGGCACAAAGGAAATTACCACATTTTTCTTGCCGCGAAAAACGTGAAGGGATACATTTTTGCCGCTGACAGCCGGCAGCGTAAAATCAGGGGCCATCTGCCCAACTTTTACTTTTAATACACTGTCCACCGGCTTCAATTCGCCGGGATTGTATACATTATTCTTAAATGCATCAGATGCGGCATATGCGCTGCAGGAAAGAAGACAAAAAACAAAAATTAATCCCATGATGTTTTTCTTCATCGCAGCCTCCTATTTTATTGATGCCGATTTTACCAGTTGCGCCAGAAACTGATCGTTATTCTCCAGCGCACCCAGACGGGAATAAATAACCTCGGTGCGGCCATTGGGAGCTATCTTTACCGCAATAAAGTACGGCGTCCGCACCTCGCCCACGATTTTATGGACCTTAAAACCTTCGTCGGAAATCAGCGGGAAAGGCACCTTATATTTTTTCTTGAAAGTTTCAACTTCAAACGGTGTATTACCGACGCCAATGCCGATAATCTTAATTTTGTTTTTCAGCGCCGGATTATTCTCGATCAACCCATAGAGACGATTAACATTAGGAGCATCGGCCTGGCAATAAGGACAGTACATGCTGAATATTTGTATAATTACAACTTTTGCTTCTACCCGGTCAACCTGGAATGTTTTACCGAAGAAAGACAATCCCAGATATTTAAGGTCGGCGGAATCATTCGGCTTGACCAATTCCATTTCCGGCAGGGGGCTGCCCACTTTGGGGGCAACGTTTTGCGCAGCACCTGCAACCACCGCCATACAAAGAAACAAGATTACCGCAACTAATACTGATATTTTTCCAGCCATAACATCCTCCTCTCTTCCATGGTATAAACATTTATATTAAAGATAACATTACTTACGAGAAAAATCTATTCCTTATCGGGGTTATGTTTTTTAATATTTAGTCATATTTAGTAGTAATTAGTTATAATTTGAGAGAATTTTCTTGAAGATTAACATTAAATTGTTTATTCATTTATCGATATTCTGCAGGAGGGGCTATGTCCGGCAAATTAATGAACGCTAAAGAAGTTGCCAAATATTTGGATATTCATGAAAAACAGGTTTATTTGCTTGTCAAGGCCAGAAAGATTCCCTGCACGCGGGTAACAGGTAAGTGGATTTTTCCTGTTGAACTTATTGATGAGTGGCTGCAAACCAGCGCCCGGGACTCTCTGCAACAAACAAATAAACAGCTAAAATCAATTGACAATATGCTTCTGGCGGCGGGCAGCAATGATCCTGTACTGGATATACTTCTGTCGGCAATAAAAAAGAATTATCCTGCTTTCAGCATTTTTTCCGCCAATACCGGCAGCATCAGAGGCTTGGAGGCGCTTAACAACGATCTGGCGGATATTGCGTTCTCTCATCTCCTGGACCACCAGACAGGCGATTATAATACGCCATATTTAAAAAAATTCTGTCCGGACCGTCAACCGGTTGTGGTAAATCTGTTTTATCGCCAAATAGGTTTTCTAATCACAAAATCAAAAGCGACTACTTTCAAGGGATGGGAAAGCCTTTCCCGGAAAGACATACGCTTCGTCAACCGGCAAAGCGGGTCGGGGATAAGAATTCTGCTGAATCATGAACTAAAAAACAGAGGGATTGCAGGCAGTGACATTTCCGGTTACGAAAATGAAGTTTATACGCATTTTGAGGTGGGACTTTCCATTATCTCGGGTGAAGCTGATGTCGGAATTGCGTCGGCGGCCGTAGCAAAAATACTGGATTTGAATTTTCAACCCCTCGTCAGTGAACGCTTTGATATGATTCTTGATAAAAGCACATTTTTTCAACCGGCAATTCAGGCTTTTATCGAAACCCTTCAATCAAACCAATTTAGAAACCGTGTAGAAAAAATCGGAAATTATAATTTTAAGGATGCCGGCAGGATTCTCCATTCTTAGAAAGAATAATCAACAACGAATTATACGAAGGAAAGGAGTTCTAAAATGAAAGTACTTGTTAGGAAAGGCCTGGTGTTGTTTTTGTTGCTGTGGTCAAGCATTGCACTTGCCGCCAACGGCGATAAGTTTGTATTTTTATCCAGTACAATCGGCCCTGTTGATTCAGGTATTGTGAGCACTCTGGAGGACCAGTTTGAAAAAGAGACGGGCATCCGCGTGCGTCACGTCGGCGCGGGAACCGGAGCGGCGCTGCAGTTGGCCACCAAGGGTCAGATCGACCTGGTCATGGTTCACGCCAAATCGCTGGAAGAAAAGTTTATTGCCGATGGTTTTGGAACCGAAAGAATCCCTCTGATGTATAATGACTTTGTTATTGTTGGTCCTGCTTCCGATCCGGCGGCAATTAAAGGAAAAATGTCGGCGGCTGAGGCTTTGAAAAAAATTATGGACAAGAGCGTAAAATTTGTCAGCCGCGGCGACAAATCGGGAACACATGTGGCGGAAATGGAACTGTGGCAAAAAGCCGGGATCAAGCCGCAGGGTGCATGGTATACGATCTATGAAAAAGGCTCGGAAGGCAACGTCGCAACCCTGAAATATGCGGATCAGCAGGAAGCTTATACTTTCATTGACAGAGCAACTTATCTATCGCTGAAAAACCAGATTAAACTAAACATCCTGGTCGAAGGAGACAAGGATCTTCTGAACTTCATTTCCCTGATACCGGTCAATCCGGCAAAATTTCCCAGGGTCAACCACAAGGATACGATGAAGTTTGTAAAATGGTTGACTTCCCCTGCGAAAGGGCAGCTTATCATTCGTGATTTCGGTAAAGATAAGTACGGTGCGGCGCTTTTCTTTCCTAATTCTCTCGAATGGCAAAAAACAATAAATAAATAAAATATTAAGGAGGATCATCATGAAAATGTTCAGGAACAGCAAAGTAATATTGACTTTAATGACGGCTGCATTGCTTCTGGTATTCGGAGCGGCAAATGTTTTTGCAGCCAAACACGCACCGAAGCAGAAAAATATTATTTTGGCGACAACCACCAGCACCCAGGATACGGGATTGCTCGATGTTTTGATCCCCATATTTGAAAAAGAAACGGGTTACTTTGTCAAGACAATCGCCGTTGGTTCGGGACAGGCCATGGCCATGGGGCAAAAAGGCGAAGCCGACGTACTGCTTGTTCATTCCCCGGATGCGGAAAAGAAATTCATGAGCGAAGGCAATGGCGTCAACCGCCGTTTAGTAATGCACAATGATTTTATTATTGTCGGACCGGCCTCGGATCCCGCCAAAATTAAAGGTGTTAAATCGGCGGCGGCAGCAGTGAAGCAAATCGCGAACGCCAACACGTTGTTTGTGTCGCGCGGAGATAATTCAGGAACGCACGCCAAAGAAAAAACATTGTGGAAAAAAGCCCAAATCGATGCCGAAAAGGGAAAATGGTATCAGCAGACAGGTCTGGGCATGGGACAGACTTTAAATGTGGCGGCAGAGAAAAAAGGTTACACCCTCACCGACCGCGGAACCTATCTGGCGCTCAAGAAAAATCTGAACCTGGATATTTTGGTTGAAGGCGATGCGGCGCTTCTTAATATCTATCACGTCATTGAAGTTAACGCCGTCAAATGGCCGAAAGTCAATATTAACGGGGCAAAGGCGTTTGCCGACTTCATGGTATCGAAACGTACCCAGAATATTATTAAAACCTTCGGCGTGAAGAAATACGGCTCCCCGTTGTTTTTCCCGGATGCGGGGAAGAAGGTGGAAGACTTAGGCAAATAAGTTGCAAGAGGTACATTGAGTGGAACTTATAATTCAGGGAATCATTAAAGCCTTTGAGTTGCTCATTAGTTTTGATCCTGAAGTAATGGGTATAACGTGGCTGTCTTTGAAAATTTCGGGGACAGCCACGTTTATCAGTCTTTTCATCGGCGTTTCCACAGGAACAATAGTTGCTCTGACCAATTTCCCCGGAAAGAAACTGGTCATCAGCTTAATCAATACGGGTATGGGTCTGCCGCCGGTCGTCGTAGGTTTGTTTGTCACAATTCTAATCTGGCGCAATGGACCTCTCGGGTTTCTGGATATTCTTTACACTCCCTACGCCATGATTATCGCCCAGGCGATCATCGCTACACCGATCGTCATGGGAATATCACTGGCCGCCATTCAAAATCTACCGCCTAATCTGCGATTGCAAATCTTATCGCTCGGAGCAAGCCGCATGCAGATGGTGTGGATACTGGTCAAAGAATCAAAACTTCCTCTGCTGGCAGCCGTCATGGCCGGTTTCGGCGGCGTAATCTCGGAAGTGGGCGCTTCCATCATGGTCGGCGGTAATATCAAAGGATATTCCCGCGTACTGACCACGGCAACAGTAATGGAAACGGGAAAGGGTAACTTTGACGTCGCCATTGCTCTGGGAATTATCCTCTTACTCCTGGCATTTATGGTTAATCTCTTCCTCACCCAGATACAGCAAAGGCAGCAGCAGCGATGAATCCTATTCTCACCGTGCAAAATTTAATCCTGCGGCGCGGCGGTATAACCGTCCTCGATGTAAGGGAAATGAATGTCGAAGAAGGCCGAATCATTGCGTTGATCGGCCCCAACGGCGCGGGTAAATCCACCCTTCTTTTAACAATGGCGGGTTTGTTGAAACCGGATCAGGGAATGCTTTATTATAAAGGCTTACCTGTGGATACAAATGCCCGACGCGCCCATATGCGCCGCAGCGTATCCGTCGTTTTTCAGGAACCTCTGCTGATCAATACTTCCGTCTACAATAATATAGCTCTCGGCTTGAAATTCCGTCATTTAAGCAAAGACGAAATTAAAAAAAATGTTGATGCAGCTCTGGATTATTTCGGCATCAACTCTCTGGCGAAGCGATCGGCAAGAACTCTTTCGGGTGGTGAAGCCAAAAGAGTATCGCTGGCACGGGCCTTTGCCTTAAAACCGGAATTGATATTAATGGATGAGGCTTTTAATTCGCTTGACCCTCCGACGCGGGAAACGCTGATTGACGACCTGCGACACATTCTGGGGGAAACAAAGATTACCGCCGTGCTGGCTCTGCATGATCGTGAAGAAACCCTGCGTCTGGCGCAGGATGTAGCCGTCATGGTCGAAGGAAAAATTATTCAGTCGGGAACGACAAGTCAAATATTCAGTCATCCGGAGTCGGAATTTGTTGCAAATTTCGTCGGCACGGAAACAATTGTTCCGGGTGTTGTTAAAACCAATAAAGACGGACATTTAGAAATATCAATCAATG
The DNA here is from genome assembly GCA_039679325.1 of Smithella sp. Lineage (GTDB taxonomy): Bacteria > Desulfobacterota > Syntrophia > Syntrophales > Smithellaceae > MVRV01. The sequence goes on along the minus strand of JBDKVD010000006.1, from coordinate 1,636 downwards.
GAAAAACCATCGAAGCCACAGGTAATTTTTCTCCCGGAGATAAAGTCTATTGCTGTTTGAGGCCGGAAATTATCACCGTGTCTCCGGTTACCCCCGGCATCACAAGCGCCCGTAATGTTTTGGAAGCAAAAGTGCTCAAGATTGTCCGCCAGGCTTATTTGTATAAGGTGTTTTTAGACTGCGGCTTTCCCCTGGTCGCCTATTTAACTATTCCCTCCTGCGAAGATCTGGGCATGTGCGAGCATTCTTTCGTCGCCGTGTCCTTTAAGGCCACGGCAGTGCATTTGATAAAGCGTTAAAATTAGCATTGTTTTCCGCTTTTTATTTTGTTAATTCATCTCCAGACACAAAAACAAACGTTAGAAACGAATATATTGAAATAATTATGATTTTTAAGAGGTGCAGTCATGAGAAAAAAAGGAGAGTCCTTTGCCGGCAAGCATGCGGGAAAAGATGTGAAAATTGATGAACAGATTGCCGCCGCCATTCAGGAAAAAGCGGTCAATGGGGAAATATCCTGCCACAATGTTATGGATATTGCCCAAAAGCTGAATAAAGGAATCGCGATTGTCGGAGTAAATGTCGATCTCATGGAACTGCATATCAACAAGTGCCAACTAGGGCTTTTCGGCCACACGCCGAAAACGCGCATCGTGAAGGCGGCGGCCTCCGTGGCACCGGAATTGGAGGAAGCGATCCGGAAATCTCTGAAAGACGGCCGCCTTCCGTGCATCACAGCCTGGAACATCGCCGATACACAAAAAATACCACGGATGGATGTAGCGGCCGCCTGTGAAAAGTTGGGCATCAAAATCAAACCATGTCAAATCGGCGCTTTTTGAAAACAGATTTACTTATTACTTGGTAATGCTTTATACATCTAATATTTTTAATATTTCTTGACAGAGCCATAAGTTTGTAGTTATTTAATTGCAGTTTCTTTTATTACCGGTAGGCACTAATTACGTATGCTGAAAGGGGATGAATATGAAAACAAGCGAAGAAAAGAAAACAGCTGCTGCAAAAAAAACAACAACAAAGAAACAAGTTAAGACAGCCGTGCAGCCAAAAGCAAGCCGGGGCGGCAAAAAGGAAGCCGACACGGAAGATCAACCGAAAAGCAAGGGTTTAGTGATTGTTATCACCGGAGACGGCAAAGGTAAAACGACATCCGCTTTCGGCCAGGCTCTGCGCGCCGTCGGTCAGGGTTATCAAGTTCTCGTCGTACAGTTTATGAAGGGAAGAAAGTATGGTGAATTTAAGGCCGCCAAAGAATATCTACCCAATATAACTGTCAAGCTGGTCGGGTTGGACAGTTTTGTTATGCGCGACAATCCCGCTCCCATCGACGTTGAAATGGCGCAAAAGGGATTTGCTTTTGTCAAAAAGGCCATCAAATCCGGCAAGTATAACATGATCATCATGGATGAATTAAATGTCGCGATGGATTTCAAGCTTGTCGACACCAAAGAAGTTATTGAAATGATCGAAAACAGACCGCCCGGCGTTGACTTTATCATGACCGGACGCAATGCTCCGGCGGAAATAATAAACATCGCCGACACCGTCAGTGAGGTAAAAGAAATCAAACATCACTACGCGGCAGGAATCAAAGACCGCGCCGGAATTGAATTTT
>JBDKVD010000005.1:0-8032 GCA_039679325.1 Smithella sp. | reverse complement strand
AAAATAACAGCTACTTTGTCCAACAGCTTGTGGACAGGGGAGTCAACGTAGAATTGGCGATGTCCACAGCGGAAGGCCTGCGGATGTTTGACAAAAAAACCTATGGAGTTGTTATTTCCGACATGGGACGCACCGAAGACGGGACATACAAGCCGACCGCCGGATTGGAATTACTAAAAGTGATCAGAGAACGGAATAAAACAACTCCATTCATCATCTATTCCAGTTCGCGGGGAGAAAGGGGGCACAGGGAAGCGGCGATAAAGCTTGGGGCGACAACTCTGACAACGTCACCAACGGAAATGTTCGGTTTGTTGCAGGCGGCCATCGGGGAGAGGGGTTGACAATCAGATGAACTGATTCGTATCTGTGAAAACGCCGGTGACGGCACCAGTTTCAGTTGATACAACCGGATCAACAAGTAGTATTAATCATGATAAAAAAATAAGGAGGAATCGTTTTATGAGAATAAATACCATTCTGAGTTCCATTATCGTGATGTTTTTGGTCATGGCGTCAATTGGTTATGCTGATGAATTGCCGACATATTCCGAACTGCAAAAAACTCTAAAAGATGTTGTCCAAGAAAAAAATGGCGGATTCAGTTTAAACATGTGGGCAACGATAGTAGATAGAGACGGTGTCGTGAAAGCAGTTGTCTTCTCCGGCAAGGAAAGAGACGACCAGTGGCCCGGGAGTCGTGTCATTTCAGCACAAAAAGCAAATACGGCCAATGCATTCAGCCTGCCCGCCTTATCATTGTCAACAGCAAATCTTTATTCGGCAGTCCAGCCCGGCGGTAGCTTGTATGGTTTGCAGCACAGCAATCCTGTAGATACTAATGCGGCCTATGGAGGTCCATCAAAGAAAATCGGTACAAAAAACGACCCGATGGTTGATAAAAAAATCGGGGGGATTAATGTTTTCGGCGGCGGTTTAGCTCTGTATAATAAAAAAGGAAAGCTGATCGGAGCCATTGGTGTCAGCGGTGACAGCTCCTGTGCGGATCATAATATTGCATGGAAAGTTCGGAACAAACTCCAGTTAGACTATGTTCCTGCCGGCGTTAGTCCAAATAAGGATGACAACATCGTTTATGACATTGTTAAAGGCGTCAGTGCAAGTGGATGGGGACACCCCGCCTGTTCACCTGAAGCAGTGGAAATAGCCAAAGGTTTACCTAAAACACGTGTAATTCAATCTAAGAGATAGATTGCCGTCAACGCCCGCGCCGTGCATCATCAGAATGATGCATGGCGATTATCTTTCTTCTTTGAGACAAGGCATTGCGGCCATCAAATAAACGAGGATATTATATGCAATACAGAACCCTTGGCAATACCGGCGTAAAATTATCGGCAATCGGCTTAGGATGCATGGGTATGAGCCATGCATACGAAGGGCGAGACGATAATGAGTCTATCGCCACTCTGGAGAAAGCGATAGAATTGGGCATTAATTTTTGGGATACAGCCGATTTCTATGGAAACGGCGAAAATGAAACTCTCATCTCCAAAGTTTTAACGCGCCATCGCGATAAAGTTTTTATCGCCACAAAGTTTGGTTTAAGGGCAACTTCTGAAAACCCCTTTCATCTTGATACATCGCCCGCCTACATGAAAACCGCCGTTGAAGCCAGTTTACGCAGATTACAGAGCGAAACCATCGACCTGTATTATGCCCATCGAATCGACCCGAAAGTTTCGGTGGAAGAGATGGTAGGCGCCATGAGCGATCTGGTTAAAGAAGGCAAGGTGCGTTACCTGGGATTATCGGAAGCATCGGTTGAATCCATCCGGAAAGCTCATGCCGTGCATCCCATATCGGCTTTGCAAAGCGAGTATTCACTGCTTACGCGTGATGTCGAGCAAAACATTTTACCCCTCTGCAGGGAATTGGGAATTACTTTCATTCCCTTCAGCCCTCTTTCCCGGGGCTTAATCACGAACACCATCGAGAGAGATAAACTCGGCGAAAAAGATTTCCGAAAAACACACCCTCGTTTCCTGGGTAAGTATTGGAAAAATAACCGGCAGTTGGCCAAAGCTTTCTCCGATATGGCTTCTGATAAAAAATGCACACCGTCGCAGCTGGCCCTAGCCTGGGTATTGGCACAGGGCGACCATATAATCCCCATTCCGGGAACAAAACGAAGAAAGTACCTCGAAGAAAATGCGGGTGCATTGGATGTTACGCTCACTACTGCAGACCTAACGGCAATAGAGGCGCTTTTGGCTCGCTTCCCTGACATCGGTCCGCGGTATGCTGAGAATCTGGCCAAGTTAGTGGGAAAATAGGAAACAAAGATAACGTGCCATCTTATACCATTTCTAAATCAAAGATGATATTGCGGCGGCAAGGAGGAGGCGACGAGGCGTGGTTCGACAAGCTCACCATGATTGATTATTATATTTAAGCCTGTCCTGAGCCTGCCGAAGGGCCAACAAAAATAGCGCTTTGATTTAGAATTGGTATTACTTTTTCCGGGAGGGTTTTCTTTTCTTGCCCGCCAGCCATGCCTCATGCTCGGCGATGAGCGCCTTTACGTCGGTGTCGGCCGTCTTTTGGAAAGTATTCAGAGTCTGTGCATAATCTTTTTTACCGATTCTTAGAACTTCAATCTCTTTATTCAGAAACTGCTGGATTTCCTTGAGGAGTTCTTTCTCCTCTTCACTGCAGAAAGAAAGCGCAACACCCTTGTTGACGCCGCGCCCGGTTCTTCCCACCCGATGGACATAATTCTCCGCCTTCTCGGGCAAATCATAGTTGATTACATAGTTGACATCCGGGATATCGATGCCGCGCGCACTGACATCCGTGGCAATCAGAATATTGCATTCCCCCTCTTTGAATTTTCTCATCGCCTCGGATCTCTCATTCTGATCCTTCTCGCCGTGGATCGTGATGGACGGAATTAAAACGCGCTCCATGGCTTTGGCCACACGCTCCGCACGGACACGGGTACGGACAAAGACAATGATCTTGCTTTCGGGATTTTCCCGAATAAAGCGTTCCAGAAAAAAGCGCTTATCATCCATCTCGACAAACGCAACGGCGTGGGAAACATTCGCCGAGACCGGATCATCGGGCGATATTTGAATGCGGATGGCCGTACTTTTAACCTGGGAAAAAGCGAGTTTTTTAATCTCCGGATTGATCGTTGCCGAAAAGAAAAGGGTCTGATGCTTGTGGGTAAGCATTTTTTTGACATACTTGATGTCTTTGATGAACCCCAGATCCAGCATATGGTCGGCTTCATCCAGAACCAGAACCTCAACGCGCTCGAGACTGATGTAACCCTGGTGGATAAGATCAAACATTCGTCCGGGCGTGGCAATCAGAATATCAATGCCTTCCTGAAGTTTTTTCATCTGTGCATCCTGTTCCACGCCGCCGATCAGAGCAAAAGGTTTCACCCTGGTGTGTCTGGCAATGCTGGTAAAAACCTCGCCGATCTGCATGGCCAGCTCCCTGGTCGGCTCCATGACCAGAACCTTAATGCCGCCGTCGCGTTTCGAACTTTTTTCCCGGTGGATTTTATCAATCAATGGGATGGCAAAAGCCGCCGTTTTCCCTGTTCCCGTCTGGGCAATGGCCAGAACATCTTCTCCCTTCAGGATGGATGGGATGGATTTGAACTGGATATCCGTCGGCCTTTTAAAACCGAGTCTTGCCAGATTTTGTTTTATGGCCTCGGAGACATGGTATTTTTCAAACTTCATGGCGCCTCGATATATTTTGTCATTATAAAATCAAATACAGTTGAAACCGGATAAACGCAATCTTAATATAATGCAGTGAAAGATCAATTGGCGTAAGCGGGAAAAAAATGCCTGGCAATTATTGCCAGCAACATATCCTTCCGGGTTATCCGAGCAACAGAACTATAATAATTAACATTAATAATCAAGCTGTTGGAAAAATAAAAGTCAGTTCATTTCTCTGGCACATTTCCCGCATTACCTGCATTCAGCAAATTTTACCGGTTTGGGAGACAGCCATGATCAGACAAACAATAATATCTTTATTCCTGCTCGCAACAATTTTCCTTCTGGCGTTTAACCTCGGAGTCAAGGAACTGGGTGTTATTTCCAATCTCAGCGCCCTTATGATCGTTCTGGGAGGAACCCTTTGTGCAACCCTGCTGGCATTTCCTTACCAAAAGTTGATTATGACAGTTAAATTTCTTAAAAATTCATTCTCCGTCCGGAAAGAAATTAACTGGACGATTGAGACTATCGTGCACCTGGCCCGCGTCAACAAAAAAAAGGACATCCGCGTGCTGGAGCAGGAAGGTCAGAAGCTGCCCGCAGGCCTGATAAAAACAGGCATCGAATTGATAGCTTATCGCTTCACCAGAGAAAATATCGAACAGCTGCTGCACAAGGAGGCGCTGTCGCATTGCAGCCGTTATGAAACGGCTCACAAAATTCTCTGCAGTATGGCCAAACTGGCGCCGGCAATGGGTCTTGCCGGAACTATTGTTAATCTCATTCGTGTTTACGAACACATCAGCAATCCGCAAAGCTTAATGGGCTACATGGCTGTTGCGCTTTTGAGTACTTTCTACGGCGTGGTTCTCGCCAATGTCTGTTTTGTCCCCTTATCCAACAAGCTCAGAGAATTCATGGATCAGGATTTATTGAGGATGGATATTATTCTCGAGGGAATTCTGGATATATACGATAATGAAAATCCCCAGGCTATCAAGTATAAGATGGAGACTCTGGCCGGTCTGCAAAGAATCTCCCCTTCCCCTCAAATCAGGATCGCAGCTCCCATGCAGGCAAGTGAGGAAATGGGTAAAGTTAACATATGAATAATTTATCCAGAATCCCTGAATATCCCGGCAATCCTTTAAATCAGGTGTCTTTTAAAAAGGTTGCCAGGCCGTTGCGCTCACCGGCAAAACCTGCCCCGGCGGAAACGGGAAACGAAATCTGGTTTCTAACTCTGAGCGATCTGCTCATGCTGCTGATGATTTTTTTTGTATTGCTTCTGGGTATGACTCTCAAGCAACAAAGTAACACTGCGGCACCTCCAGTGCAACGCAATGAACAGGCATTGCCGGTTGCCGTCGCCAAAGAACAACCGGTAAACCGGCAAGTATCTCCGAACACGGCTCTGAGCGATGAAACTGCTTCACTGGAATCTGATCTACTGGGTATAATCGAAGATAATAACGGGTTGCCGGGAATTACCGTTGCACGCCATACCCGGCATGTCGTTTTGACCTTGCCGGAGCAAATCATTTTTGATTCCGGGCAGGCAGACCTTAAAGCCGGCGTTTTACCCAAATTGGAACAGATAGCCGTTTTTATTCAGCAACATCCCAATATAGCAGTGGAAATTCACGGTCATACCGACAATATGCCTATTTCCAACCGGCGTTACCCTTCCAACTGGGAACTTTCCGCCGACCGCGCAACACAGGTCGCCAAATCACTGGTCCGCCTGGGTGTTAATCCGGCAATAATTTCCACCAGGGGTTTTGGAGAATATAAACCGCTGTATCCCAACAGCAGTATATCCGACCGACTGAAAAACCGTCGCGTGGAACTGCAATTTTCGCTTGTCTCTTCTTAGAAAGGGAAGACCATGAAAAAAACAATAATAGCTTCCGCAATTTTTCTTTTCGCACTGTTTACGGCAATTTCCGGTTTTGCTCTGACACCGCAGCAGGTAATTGCTCTGAAAAAAGCCGGGGTCAGTGATCAGACAATTCAAATGATGCTCAAGCAGGAAGAGGGGAAAGATCCTTACGCCACCATCGGGACAAGGGAAGTTAAAGATAAAGACGGCAATACGGTGATAATTTACACAACAGGCGGAAACACAAACAGCGCCGCCGATGATGAAGAAAAGAAAAATGTTGAGCGGGCCTGGGAAATGCTCAACAACATCATTATAAAAAAATAAAGCCTAATCGCTCATCATAAACACGGCATCAATCTTCCCCTCCGGAAGTTCCTGTTGGGCGGCCTCACCGTCCATTTCCCAAAGAATGGTCAACAATTCCAAAGCTGGAATTTCTGTTCCGGTGCCGTCTGCTTCCATCGTCAACTTTTACCGTTGAGTTGAAACAATTTTGCGATATAATAACCGACAATTCAAATGTCCCTAAAATTATGATCATGCTAAAAGGAGGAGACAAAATGGAAATTCTCGATGCAATTAAAAAGCGCAGGAGTATACGTGGTTATAAACCAGACCCGGTCTCGAAAGCGGTAATCAGAGAGATTTTGGAGATTGCCGGCCGGGCGCCGTCGGCCATGAACACTCAGCCGTGGGAGTTTGCCGTGGTAACCGGAGAGCCTCTCCAGAAAATGCGGGAAGGAAATATCGAGAAAATCCGCAGTGGTGCGAGCCCGCAACCGGAACATCAGGTTGCAGGATGGCCGAATGACAGTGTCTACCGTGCACGGCAAGTGGATCTGGCCAAACACATCTTTCAGATCATGGACATCTCCCGTAAAGACAACGCAAAACGCGATGCATGGCTGGAGCGCGGCTTTTGTTACTTCGATGCCCCTACCGCCATCATCATCTACGTCGATAAGACCCTGCCCGCAGCCAGTCCGGCGGTGGATGTGGGCGCCGTCATGCAGAACATCTGCCTTGCCGCGTTGCCTTTCGGATTAGGCACCTGCATCCACGACCAGGGTATCATGTATCCGGATGTAGTAAAGCGATGCACCGGCATCCCCGAATCGAAGCGCCTCATCGTCGCCATCTCAATAGGCTATCCGGACGAGGATAACATTGCCAACAAAATTACCAGCACACGTGAGTCTATCGACAAAATCATCAGCTGGATAGGATTTTCTGACTGAAACGGCATTTTTATAATTATTTTTATAGACTTATATTTCTGTTTCGGCTAAAGAACAACTCATGAATAAAACCTGGTTTCTGGTGGACACCCCCAAAAAGCTGCAACGAGCTATTGATGATTTTAATAATTCATCAGTCTTGAGTATTGATACGGAATACGATTCTTTTCGATATTTTCGGGAAAAACTTTGTCTTGTTCAAATCAAGGCAACGGCTGCAACCTACATTTTTGATCCTCTGAATCATATTGATTTACTTTTCTTAGGTAAATACTTCGCGGACAAGCAAATTGTAAAAATTCTCCATGCAGCAGACAATGACATCCGCCTTTTAAAAAGAGATTACAATTTTGTTTTTGAAAACATTTTCGATACCCATCGGGCGGCATATCTGTTGGGCTTCAAACAATTGTCTCTGGAAAAAATGATTAATGAATTTCTAGACGTGGAATTAAAAAAAGACAAAAAAATGCAGAGGTCACGATGGGATACGCGTCCCCTGGCCGATGAGCAATTGCATTACGGCGTTCAGGACGTCACTTATCTGCCGGCACTGTACAAGGAGCAGTTGGCCCAGTTACGTAAAAAAGGACTGGAAGAAAGCGCCCAGGATGCCTTCGCCAAAATCGCCGCTTCCACCTGGCAGGAAAGGACTCTTAATAAACGGGGCTACACAAAAATTGCAAGTTATCCTTTTTTAAATCAGCAACAGAAAGATATCCTCAAAAAACTTTACGTTTGGCGCTTCCAGCGGGCAAAAGAGGAAAATCGCGCCATCTTCATGTTTTTACCGGACAAGACATTAACTGATCTTGTGCAATGCGGCGATAACTGGAGGGAATTTTTACCTGTGGAAAAAGTCAAATTGTACGGCGATGAACTGGAGCAAATAATCGCAGGAAATTGGTCATCATCATTTTCAGGTCAGACTGGAATATCGTAGAAAAAGGGGACCCTTCGGAGGTCCCCTTTTTTGCATATCAGGGAAAATCAGCAGATCAGGCTTTTATTCTCTTTCTTCCGTAAGCAACCACTCCCCACAAACCACTGGCCAGAAGGAGAATAGTTGACGGTGCAGGAACAGCATAATGCGGATTATATCCCGTTACGTGGGAAATCTCCAATGGTTCATTTCCACCGTATCCCGCCATCCAGAGATCATAAGTACTCCATGATCCCATGTTGGCTGCGGGGTCTAT
>JBDKVD010000004.1:0-5567 GCA_039679325.1 Smithella sp. | reverse complement strand
CGGTATAAACTTCTCGGGCTCATGTTTATCCGGGGAACCATAACTTTATTTGAAATGATGATCATCGGCATCAAATGCCTGATGTTTTCAGCGGATGTAGCCCTGTCGGAAGAAGAAACAAAACCGAAAGGCTGGGAAATGCCGCTTTCTTTTATTTTCAGCTTCTCCATTGCCATATTCTTTTTTGTCGTTGTTCCCGCCTTTTGTTTTACCCAAATGAAATCTTTTATTTCCAATTTAATTCTTTTAAATATATTGGAAGGATGCGTCCGGCTGGGTATGTTTCTCGGTTTTCTTGGCTCAACACTCCTCATGGAGGACATGAGACGCGTCTACATGTACCACGGCGCTGAACACAAAACAGTTTTTGCCTGGGAAAGAGGCGATGAATTAACGGTCGAAAATATTAAAAAATATTCCACCAGACATCCCCGCTGCGGAACAAGCTTCATTCTCTTTGTGATGATTGTTTCTATTATAGTCTTTTCTTTTCTCGGACGTCCGGATTTCCTGCAAAGAGTTTTATATAAGCTTCTGCTCCTCCCTGTTGTCGCCGGTATATCCTATGAAGCCATCCGTTTTACCGGTAAACACAGCAACTGGAGATGGGTGCAATTGTTGAGCTGGCCCGGCTTGATGCTGCAAAAGATCACAACCAGAGAACCTTCAGACGATCAAATTGAAGTTGCCATTGCCGCAATGAAAAAAGTGATATGAGTCTTATTCCATTTCCAAATCAATGATGATACCGCGGCGGCTAGGAGGAGGCGACGAGGCGTGGTTCGACAGGCTCACCATGAATGCCTATGAATTATAAGCCTGTCCTGAGCCTGCCGAAGGGCCAACAAAGGTAGCGCTTGATTTGGAATTAGAATTATCTGCCCCCTTCTCGTCTCCTGCACCTGCAGATTATTTACCGGCATTGATAAATAAAATTATGTTGTGTATCCTTTCCACATCACCATGGCGATTACCATATAAGTGTTTGACTTTCATTTTCAATTACGATAATTTTTGAAAAGGTTAATTACCACTGACAGACGAGAAAACAAATATGATTAAGCGTTATATCCTTGAATTGATTGCCGTTATAATTATTGCAGCCTTTTTTTTCCAACTTTCCTGGGCTAAAGAAGACACGGCTCAGATATCTCTTGAAAAAACAGCTGTTTCTAAACAAAATGTTCATCTTTACAGGGTAAAAAAGGGTGATGTTATTTCGGTCATCATTAGAAGACTGCCCGGGATCACCGTGGATGACATCCCTGATAATTACCGGATTATCAAAGAACTCAATCCCGATATAGAAAATTTTAATAAACTTTACGTCGGACAAGTTATCAAACTTCCCGGTAAAAGCATAAAATCCGGCAAAGAAACTCAGGAAGAATCATCTGCTTTAACTGATTCAACTGCTCCCGCTACCCCTGCCGGCGCTCAAACTTATAAAATCAAAAAAGGTGATTCTTTAATTACAATTATCAGCCGGCAATTGAACATTAGAAAAGGGATTACAAAAACACTCAGTCTCATCAAATCAATGAATCCCCAAATTGCCAATATTAATGTAATTTACGCCGGTCAGACAATTTTACTCCCCGGTAAGACTGCATATGTAAAACCGCCGGACGAAACAAAAATTGTTCAGCAAACGGCAGAAACTCAATTACAGGCGGAAGATATAGTTGAAACAAGAGGAACAAGTATCATGCCGCGAGAGGCAAAATTCGCCTTATTGAAACATATATTAACTCAAATGGGGGTCACCGTTACATCATCGGGCAATTACTATCTTCCCATCTCCAAAACCGGCCAGATAACTCTTGATTGTAAAAAAATTCCGGTTATTGAGTTTGATGATAAAACTACCGTATTTCTTGACTGGGAAAACAGTGTCCATAAAAATCTTAAAAAGATGATTCTCGGCAGATGGAAAAATTTCGCCATCGTAAAGGTAGACAAAAAAGATGATATTATTGTTGCATTGAAAAAAGTTTTTTCTGCCACGAAAATCTACAGCATCACCAAAAGAGAGACACCGGTAACAACGGGCAAACAACCACCGGTTGAAGTTATTGTGGAATGGGCTATTTTAAAAGCAGATCCCGGGCAGGGACAATCTTTAATCCAGGGGCTGCGTTTTGTCGAAGGAAACAACTCTCTGCTGCCTAACGCCATTAAGAACTACGCTAAACAAAACGGCCTGATCATAACGGAAATAAATAAAGAAACTGGCCTTGCCGGCAAACCGGAGGAGATTTACACACAGCAGGCCTTAACTGTTTTTCCCTCAAAATCGGCAAGAGATTTTTCTTATGCACTGGTTGATTATCTGGGTTTTACCGCCACCAAAGATGCCGACGTCAAAGCATTCAATATGGCCAAAGACGGATTTAATCTGTCCGTTAAAGCCGACGTTCTGGTAAAATATGATGATAAAAAATATATTATTTCATCGCGCGATATACCTCCCCAATTTATTGATATATTTAAAAAAGAACGATATGGACTGATTTTCGTCGCCGATTCCGACTCTCCGAAAGTTTTAATGGAAAAGATTTTGTCCGCTCTGGCAATTCCTTCTACCTCCGGTTATTTTACTTTTTCCGGCACGGATAAAAACCAGGCGCATTACGTATTTGGATTTCCGGGCACAAAAATTAAAACCGATAAAAATCTGTACGTAATTGACTTTGCGATTGATGACGGCCTGCGCGGTCTGATCAATGAATTATGGCAGGCAAACATTGCCCGATATTAATATTTATTAAGAAGGAAACTTACTCAACGCTCAACGCTCCGGATTTTAATCTGGAGCGTATTTTATTTTAAGGATATGCATTATGGTTAAAGCAATTGCTCTTTTTTCCGGAGGGCTTGACAGTATTCTGGCGGCCGAAGTTGTCCGCAGGCAAAATATCGATGTTTTATGTCTGAGTTTTGAAACACCTTTTTTCGCGGCAGAAAAGGCTAAAGCCGCCGCCCGTCAGATCAATTTACCGCTGGTGGTGGAAGATTTTACCACGGATCATTTAGTAATGCTTAAAGCACCGCGTTATGGCTATGGCAAAAACATGAATCCCTGTATTGACTGTCACACTTTGATGCTGAAGTTTGCCGGACGAAAAATGGAAGAAACCGGCGCTGATTTCATTTTTACCGGAGAAGTACTTGGTCAGCGCCCGATGTCTCAGGGGAAACAGTCACTTTATGTTGTTGCCAAAAACTCGGGATATGCGGATTACATTCTGCGCCCTCTTTCGGCTTTGCTTCTGGACCCAATTAAAGCCGAACGTGAAGGTAAAATCGATCATTCCCGTCTTCTCGCGATTCAGGGCCGCGGCCGTAAAATACAGATGCAGATGGCGGATGAATTCGGCATTAAGAATTATTCACCTCCGGCCGGTGGGTGTCTGCTTACCGATGCAATATTTACGAAGCGCCTGCGTGACCTATTTTCTCACGAAGAAGACCGGCAGATTCGTGATATCGAACTGCTCAAATACGGCCGGCACTTCCGGGTAAATGACAACTGCAAAATTATTGTCGGACGAAATAAAGCGGATAATACCGCCCTGAAAACACTGGTACGGGAAGAAGATCTGGTTTTCTTTATGGCGGATTTTCCCGGCCCTCAGGTCATAGTCCCTTACGGCGATGAATCGGTCAGAAATACGGCAGCCGCGCTGTGCGTTCGCTACAGTGATGCACCGGATGATCAGGAAGCAAAGGTCATCTGCCGAAAAGGAAATACATCAACAACGATTAACACAAAGGCCGCCGCCCGCGAAGACTGTGAACAGTGGATTATTTAAGAGGTTTTCCTGTGTACCGGTCGCAACAAATCATAGACGGTTTTTACCGGATTAAATACTTTGAGCGGCATTTCCACAAATATTGTATTCCAGTAGGCCATGGAACCATTCCACAGGCCGGGTAATTCCAAAGCCTTGAATTTAATTCCTTTTTCATTCTTCATACTTATCAGATACGCATTTTTGTCGACATAATTATCCAGAATAAATTTCTCTCCGCGATAATTCTTAATGCAGCAGACCATGTCCACCGGATTAAAATACTGAGCCTGCGACCAGATCGCCGCTTGTTCAGGATTGTTTTTATCCACATGAGAGCTTTCTACAATTTGCAGCGACTGTGTACCATTTTTTTCTGCGACCCAGAAAGGGCCGCCGCCCGGTTCTCCATCATTTTTCACGACACCGCAAACTCGCAGCGGACGATTTAATAAAGAAAAGAGTGTCTGAATTTTTTTCTTTTTCGTTTGTCCGGCAAAACTTTGCGGAAAAACGACATTCAGTGTTTGTGAGCAATAGGCAACAATTTTTTCAATTTGCAAATTATCGGTTTGCCCTCCCTCAAGCTCCCGCAAAAATTCAAAAGTCTCTTTTTGAATTTTCAGTGCCATGCCTCCCAGCATCTTTCTGAAAGGAAGATGCTTCTCTGATCGTAATGAAGGTACAATATTATCAATGTTTTTCACGAATATTAGATCAGCGTCCAGCAAGTTCAGATTAGTCAGCAGCGCTCCGTGCCCACCGGGACGGAAAATAAGTTCTCCTTCAGCATTTCTCAAGGGCTGGTTTTTTTCATCGACAGCTATTGTATTTGTCGAAGCAGACTGAAAAGATAAAGTAACACTATATGTTATTGGGATAAATACTTTATATTTATTAATAATTTCTTTTATACATGCGGCAATATAAGGTTCGTGTTCGGTGGATATTGTAAAATGCAAGTGATTGATGCCGTCGGCACCGGTGACATGTCCGGCCGCTTCTACAAAGTGCTCTTCCATGGCCGTTCTTAATTCACCTTCCACATACCGGTGAAAGGGGATTAAAGCTTTGGGCAGATTCCCGAAATTTAAGCCCGCATCTGCCAAAATAAATTTCAGCAAACCGGTAATGTCTTTTTTCTTCAGAAAATCCGCGGCGGTTTTGTTTTCAGCAACAAGATGGAAAAAGGGAAGTTTCTTTAAATCCCGCAAAAATTTCCGGTCTGATTCTTTGGAGCCGAAGCCGCCTCTTCCCAGTGCGGAAAACCAGTCGGCAAACATGCGGCTGGCCGCACCGGAAGCCGGTACGAATTTTATTATCTTGTATAATCCGCATTCACCGTCAAACAGATTAACTAATTTTTTCCTCTGCTTTGGCGAAAAAGAAACAACGCCATCATCAACCGTGCATGGTCGGTTGAGTTTCAGATATTTGGTGCCCTGCCGGTAAAGATCGAGTTGTTTTTCAACATCGGCGGGACTGATATCTAAGTTCTTAATTTGTATTAAGTCTTTTGGAGAAAATATGTTTTTTTTCATAGCACTTTTTTTAATTAATTTTTCCCGGAACATCAAGTCTAAACATCAATAAAGATAAAAAATAATCTCTTTTAAAAATGACAACCTCGTAAAAAGGCCGGATGCTGCGTTGCGCTTCATCCCTCGTCACTGCGGCGTACGCTAAGTACGCCTCATTCCTCGGTATTCGCGCGCCTTGCCTGCGACCTTTTTACGAGGTCGTCTGAGAATTGTTAATTTCACGACTTTTTAC
>JBDKVD010000003.1:0-1979 GCA_039679325.1 Smithella sp. | reverse complement strand
ACGGCATAGAGCAGAGCTGGCAGGAGATTGCCAATTTTAATTTTGGCCATGTTCAGCAGATTAATCGCGATGGCGACAATGAGCAAGCCGCCGGTGCTTGTTATGGCGTTCAGAACGGCAGGTTCCTGGAGGAAGGCCAGTTGGGAGGCCAGCAGGGTGATAAAGCCCTGTACCAGAAAAACGCTGACGGCGGAAAAGAGAACGCCTATCCCGAGGGTGGAGGCAAATGCTATGGAGGCCACGCCGTCAAGCATAGACTTGATATAGAGAGTTGTGGCATCTCCCGTTGTTCCATCCTGGATGGCGCCGACAATGACCATGGCCCCCGTACAGTAAAGAAGGGAAGCTGTGACAAAACCTTCCACGAAGGTTGAGGAGTCTGATTTGGCCCGTTTCTTCAACCAGTGACCGATATTCTCCAGACCATCTTCAATCCGCAGTATTTCTCCCGTTAATGCCCCTAAAAGGAGACTGCCGACTATGGGGATAACTTCTTTGGCCGAAAGGGCCATCTGCAGGCCGATAAGCAGAGTCGAAAGTCCCAGTGTCTGCATTAAAATGGTTTTGATTCGTTCGGGGATACGCCTGCCGGCGGCAAGACCTACCAGACCGCCCGCAATAATAGCACCGGTATTGACAATAGTTCCGGTCAAAAAAAGCCTCCTTATTCCATTTCTAAATCAAGCGCTATCTTTGTTGGTCCTTCGGCAGGCTCAGGACAGGCTTAAAGCTAATAGTCAGTCATGGTGAACTTGTCGAACCACGCCTCGTCGCCTCTGTCCCCCGCTGGCGGGGGTAGGGGGTGGTTGCCGCCGCGATATCATCATTGATTTAGAAATGGAATTAGCAGTATGCTCAAATATCCCAAATGAAGATGACGCCGCTTGTGGGGAAAATCCATTCCTTGTCGGAGACATTTATTTCGATGGATTTGGCTCTGTTTCTGGTTACGCACGGAGAAGGGTGGCGACCGGCAAAAAAGCTCTCCGCACGTACATTTTTCAAAGCAGTCTTCTCATAATTGAAATTAATATTCACACCCCGGGTCGGGTAAACCAGATAAACGGGGAAAATATTATTGTTCTTTGCTTTTTTGGTGACGATTTCTATGGCGACTTTAACTTCGGAATTGATCTTTTTCTTTATCGTATCGCTGCCGCACCAGACTTCGTAGCCGCGATCGGTCATCCTGGCATCGGTGATGGGAATAGCTTCGTCATCAATGCGCACGCAATTGACATGAAAATCCCTTTCCATGATCAGTTCATCACTGCCGCCCAACAGCCAGCGGTATTCGCATTGCGGGTCTTCCATCAGGGCGGAAAGCTGCTGATTATTCAGGGCGCAGCCGATCATAAAGACATTGTTTTTAATGGTTTTCTTATATTCGATGCGTGCACATACCTGAAAATAGGCGTCCGTCCGCGGTTTGTTTTCGGTTGATTCAGGCAACTGGGCAATATTTATATCGTAGCGGAAGCAGGTGCGTAATTCCAGCTGACGGTCTTTCTTCCCGAAAAGGTTTTCAAACATTTCATAGTAGATGGCGTCGCCCAGCTCTTCGTTGCGCGCACGGGCCTGAAAGCAATGCCGGATGATATTATCAATGCGGGCGAGAGATTTTTCCTCTTCGGGAATAAAAATTCGCCGCAGCCGTGGTTCAACGGCGTCGGTTTTGCCTTTTTGCAGAAAAATACGCGGCGCTCTTTTACCCAAAGCGCAAAGCACTTCATAACTGATGGTTTTCGCCTTCGCCGCGATTTCATTGGCGCTGATGTATTCAGTGCCCTGTTTGCCCAGCAGAACAACTTCATCACCCACGGTGCAATCGGGGATATGAGTAACGTCAATCGTGCACAAATCCATCGAAATCCGTCCGACAACAGGGGCACGCTTCCCGTTGACCAAAGCTTCTCCCAGGTTGGACAGGACAATGCCATAGCCGTCACCGTAGCCGACGGGAATGGTGGCGATGCGGG
>JBDKVD010000002.1:0-28593 GCA_039679325.1 Smithella sp. | reverse complement strand
GGCACAGGAAAAGATTTAAAGGAATACGTAATCGATAGCTTTAAAGTGCCTTATCATATGATTGATATTGTCAATCCTGAAGCGGAATTTAATCTTTTCGAATTTCAGACACGCTTTTATGAGATTTACTCCAGGTTAATCAAGAATAGAGTTTTGCCTGTTTTGGTTGGAGGTACAGGACTTTATCTTGAGTCAATTCTTCATAGTTATCAATTGCCACCCGCTCCGCCGGATCAGGAAATAAGAAAAGAATTGCAAAAAAAATCGATTTCGGATTTGCAAAAAGATCTCCTGTCCTTAAAGATCAACCTTCATAATAAAACAGACATTGAGGATAAAGACAGATTGATTCGGGCGATTGAAATTGAACTGGCACGCGGGAAACAGACGCAGGAGGAAGTAATTCAAAGGCCGGTTATCGATGCCGCCGTTTTTGGGATCCGCTGGGAAAGATCATTGTTGAGGCAGCGGATTACGGAGAGGTTAAAGCAAAGATTGAACGAGGGAATGATCGAGGAGGTAAAAGCACTTCAGGTTTCCGGTCTGTCCTGGGAGAGGCTCTACAGCCTTGGTTTGGAATATCGTTATATTTCTCGGTACCTGTTGGGCGAAATAAGTTATGAAGATATGTTTCAGCAGCTGAACACTAGTATTCATCAGTTTGCCAAACGTCAGGAGACATGGTTCAGACGCATGGAGAGAAATGGCATAACTATCAACTGGATTATCGGAGATAATTACAATTTGCTCAAAGAAAGTGTAATTCGACATTTAAATGATTAAGCCTCATCTGCTTCAAAAATACCTGCAAAAATATTCGGCGGCGGACAAATGGAAGCTTATTGCCGGAAACACGGAAAACATTTCACTGGTAGTTGTAATACCGGCCTATGCGGAAAAGGAAATGCTTTTTTCCACACTGGCGTCTCTTGCGCAAAATTCACCTTCATCGTTAAAATATTCATTTGTTCTGTGCGTAATCAATAATAAGAAAAATTCTCCCCACGAGATTAAAATAAATAATCAACAGACGCTGGAATATCTTGATATTCTGGTGAATTCAAAAAATCCGGAACAACTTAATCTGAAGCAGGATTTGAAAGAGAAACTGCAGTTGATTGCCGAAGCGGAATTGCGGATCGGGTATATCGATGCCTCATCGCAGGGAAGTGAATTGAATGATAACGAAGGCGGAGTTGGTATGGCGCGCAAAATAGGGATGGATATGGCGCTTAATCTGCTGTCCCAAAGCACTTCTATAAAAAAACTTATTTTATGTCTTGATGCCGACACCCTGGTGCAGAAAAATTATTTAGATGCAATAAAAGATTACTTCCATAAAAAAGTGAAAACGGCAATTGTTGCCTATGAACATCAGGAAGCCGACACTGATGAAGGAAAAGCGGCAATTTATTGCTATGAAATATTTTTGCGTTACTGGATATTAGGATTGAAATATGCAAAATCACCTTATGCTTACCATTCGATTGGCTCTACGATGGTTTGTTCCGCTGATGCATATCTTGCCGTCCGGGGAATGAACCGCAGACAGGCAGGCGAAGATTTCTATTTTCTCAATAAACTGGCTAAAATCGGTAACATTAATTACATTAAAGAAACATGCGTCTTTCCGTCCGCCAGGGCTTCTTTCCGCGTTCCCTTTGGAACAGGCAAAAGAATACAACGATTTTTAAGCCACGAGCAGGAAGAGTATATTTTGTACGATCCCCGGATATTTGAGATACTGGCAAAGTGGCTGCAGCTGATGGAAAAGCCGTTTCATTGTGATGAAAAAGATATCCTGATTAAAACTGAAGCAATTCATCCCTCACTCCCGTCATTTTTAACTGATTACCAGTTTGAAGATGTATGGAAAAGAATTCGCCGTAATGTAAAAAATGAAGACACTTTGAACAGTCAGTTCCACTGCTGGTTTGATGGCTTTAAGACGTTGAAATTGATTAACTATTTAACCCGGGAATTTCATCCTCCCATTAACATGTTCATGGCCGTGGACAGTTTATTAAAAATGCAGCAAATCCCAGTTCCGGAATTCGTCACGAGGGCACATCATTCGGAACTGGACTGCCAGAAGAGAATTGTCCAATATTTAAGGGAAATTACATAAGCTCAAGAATATCAGAAGAAAGTCTTTGATTATCTTCTTGACGGATAATCTTATTTTGAATATAGCATAAATATCTAAAAATAAAGTGCAAATCAACACTTACCGGAGGAAATTCATGAAAATAAGGATCGATGGGCATTGGTTGTTAATCCTGTTTGCAATTCTGATCATGGCAGGATGCAGCAACAATGAAGAAAAAAAGACTGTTAATCAAACTCCGGCAGCAGGCACAAATCAAATGCAACCATTTGCCGTGGCTACAAGTCTTCCACCGGAACCGGTTATCTTACCATCTCAGGATGAAGATGTTGCCGTGAACGTGGACGGCAATGTTTTGAAGAAATCCGTACTGGAAAAAGCTGTCAAGGAAAAACTCAAAGCTTTTAAAGGTAAAATTCCGGCCGCGAAAATGAAAGAGGCGCAGGCAAGAATAAAGAAACAAATGATCGATGAATTTATCGTCCGCAATCTCCTGACCAACGAAGTGGAAAAAAGAAAAATTACGGCGACTGATAAAGAAATTAAAGCGACGATGGACCAGATCAAATCTACGCTCCAACCTGATGAAAAATTGGAAACATTTATGAAGGAAAATAATATTTCCAAAGAACATATTGCGCTGGGAATAAAAGTATCCAAGCTGGTTAAGCAGGAAGCAGGAAATAAAGCAAAGCCGACACAAAAGGAGATCAGTAAATTTTACGAAGAAAACAAAGACAAATTCATTATTCCCGAAGGTGTTCATGTACGTCACATTCTGATAGCGTTTGCTGAAGGGGATGATGAAAAAGTTAAAGCGGAAAAAAAGGCGAAGATAGAGGGTTTGCGTAACCAGATAGTTGGTGGCGCCGATTTTGCGGAACTTGCCCGTAAGAATTCCGATTGTCCCAGCAAAGATAACGGCGGGGACTTGGGTGTAATTCGAAAAGGACAAACAGTGAAGCCTTTTGAAGACGCCGCTTTTTCCCAGAAAATTAATGTTGTCGGTCCGGTAGTTGCTACTGAATACGGTTATCATGTAATTCAGGTATTGGGAATGAATCAACAGAAAACTGCTCCTTTGGAAGAAGTAAAGGAAAAGATTTCCAATTACCTGGAACAGCAAAAACAGGCATCGGTTTTTAATGCCCTGTTAAAAAAATTACGCGATAAAGCAAAAATTACAGTTTACGAAAAGTAATTAATATGGCTTCAAAAGTATATTTTACCGATCTGCGGACACGGCCGGACAACAATATGCAGCAGAAGCTGCGAAAATTGCTGAAACAGGCCGGATTGGAAAAAATTAAATTTAAAGGCAAATTCACGGCGCTGAAAATTCATTTCGGAGAGCCGGGAAATCTTGCTTATATCCGTCCCAACTATGTGGCCACGGTCGTTTCGTATATCCGCGATCTCGGCGGCATACCCTTTCTTACCGATGCCAATACGCTTTACAAGGGACGCCGTTCCAATGCGATTGATCATCTGCGTGCGGCCGAGGAGAACGGTTTTACCTGGGCCGCCACCGGAGCAAATGTAATTATAGCCGACGGTCTCAGAGGAATGGAATTCCGCGAAATAAAAATTAATCAGCGGCACTGCAAGATGGCAAAGATAAGCTCCGCAATCGCCGATGCGGATATTATTATCTCCCTGACTCATTTTAAAGGGCATGAGCTCACCGGTTTTGGTGGCGCGCTTAAAAATATCGGGATGGGTTCCGGTGCCAGAGGCGGCAAACTGGAGATGCACTCGGCTTCAAAGCCTGCCATAGATAAGAAGAACTGCATTTCCTGCGGAATGTGTATCAAGTATTGCCCGCAGAAAGCTATCAGTTTCGACAAAGAGAAAAATGCAACCATCGACTATGACAAATGCATAGGCTGCGGCCAGTGCATTGCCATGTGCCTGTTCAATGCAGCGCAGGTTGTATGGAACGAAAATTCAGATACTTCCGGAGAAAAAATTGCGGAATATGCACTCGCCGCATTAAAAGGGAAACCGAATTTTCATGTCAGTTTTATTATGAATGTTTCACCCAATTGCGATTGCTGGCCGGCCAATGATGCGCCGATTGTTCCCGATATAGGCATTGCCGCTTCCTTTGACCCTGTGGCGCTGGATTGTGCATGCGTCGACATGGTAAACGCCGCCGTCAAGATTCCGGGTACAGCACTTACGGAGTCCCATTACAATGAAGGTTCAGATGCATTTACCTGCATCCATACCAATACAAACTGGCGCGCCTGCCTCAAACATGCGGCGGACATTGGAGTAGGCAAAATGGAATATACTTTATCCCGGCTTAAAACTATTTAAAGCTGTGTTCGCTGTCCGGAAAAGTGCAGTTTTTCACTTCCGTTATATAGCCATTCACCGCTTTTTTAATTTCCGGATTTAAATCAGCGAATTTTTTCACATGTTTGGGAGTGAATTTATCATATAATCCCAGCATATCGTTTATGACCAGAACCTGCCCGTCACAATTGACTCCTCCACCAATGCCTATGGTTGGAATGTTTATGGATTTCGTTATTTCTTCAGCAAGTTTTTCCGGTATTAATTCCAGGACTATCGAAAAGGCTCCAGCCTCTTCCAGTGCTTTGGCGTCGGCAATTATCCGCTGGGCAGCGTCTTCTTTTTTCCCCTGAACTTTAAAACCGCCGATTTGATGAATGGACTGAGGCGTTAAACCGATGTGAGCCATGACCGGAATTCCGGCAGAGGTGATCTTGTGCACAGTTTCGGCTGTTTCTCTGCCGCCCTCCAATTTTACGGCCTGAGCTCCCGCTTCCTGCAGGAACCGTCCGGCATTAGCCAGGGCAACTTCCGGTGACACCTGATAAGAAAGAAAGGGCATGTCGGCAATGACAAGAGTATTTTGTGCTCCCCGGGAGACAGCCTTTGTGTGATGCAGCATATCTTCCATCGTAACCGGAATAGTCGTGTCATATCCTAAAACCACCATGCCTAATGAATCTCCCACGAGGATCATATCAACGCCGCATTCGTCAAGAATGGAAGCAATGGCGTAATCATAAGCCGTGAGTACGGTGATTTTTTCGCCGGTTTCCTTCATTTTCTTGATATCCAGGATAGTTTTACGGCTGCTTTTCTTTTGGGTGCTCATAATCGATGACTCCTTTTAAAAGATTAATAATTATTTTTGCCTGTTTTGAAGATAATGTGCCTTTTTTCCGGGCAACGTCTATTGTAATTAACCCCAAAGCGCTATAAAGAGGCGCATATTGAGATTGTGTCTCTTCAATGGCGGCAATATGTTTTTTAATTGTACCTGCGTCTCCACGGGCGATCGGTCCGGTCAGAGCCTGAATCGCACCGGATTTTTCGATATTTTTAAGGGTACCGTATACCAGGGGTAAATATGCTTTTTGCGCATTTTCTTTACTTATCCCAATGGACTCATAAATCGCTTCGACAACATTTAATAAAGAGACCAGGTAATTGGAAGCAAAGCAGGCAGCCGCATGATAAAGCGGCTTTTGAGCGGGAGAAATAAAAATAGGCGTGCCGTTTAAATCACGAACAATTATGCCGGCTTTTTTTTGAACTTTTTTATCGGCTGTAATTCCAAAAATACTGCCTGGTATATTACTGATGGCGGTATCAATTGAAGAAAAACTCTGCAATGGGTGAATACTGGCTACGGAAGCACCGGCGCTTTTAGCCGCATCCAGAAGATCAAGACTGCCGGCGCCGCTCATGTGAAAAATAAATTTTCCTTCAACCAGTTCGGGAATGGCAATTTCATGGCAGGCTTCAGCTATAATATCATCGGGAGTGGTAATGAGGATAATGTCGGCCCCGATTACCGCTTTTTTCGGATCACTAAATGCTTCCCCTCCGGTGTAGGGCAGGGCGGTATTCAAAGCAGCCGTGGATTTATCGGAAACGGCTATAATTTTATGGCCTGCTTTCTTTAATAGATGACCGATGGCCGTACCCACCTTGCCAAGTCCGATTATTGCAAAATTATAAGAGTTTTTATTTTTCATAATCCAAAATAAAAAAAGGTCTTCCACGAATGGAAGACCTTTGTCAAGACAGTTTTATAGTATAGTTTATTCCTATGCCGTCTCAGTCTGGTATAAGGGATCCAAGCGGTTTCCCTTACTAACACAAACAATAAATGTGGTCAAACATTTTCCCCAAAATATTAAATTTCTATTAAGTGGCCGGATATGACCGTCAGCTTTGCCTTGATTTTCGCACATCGATGTCACCAGGATAGGACATGGCTTCCTCCCCGCGTTCACGCGTCCGGACGCGAATAACATCCTCCACCGGAGTAACAAAGATAATGCCGTCACCGGGCTCGCCGGTATAAGCGGCCTTCAGAATTACATCAATTGCCTCATTAAGATTGCGTTCATTTAAAACAATGTTGATCTGAATTTTGGGGAGCATGGTTACCTGGTAAGTACCGGCACGGCCGACCAGTTGAATCCCCCCCTGGCGTCCATGGCCTCGAACTTCGAACATGTTTAAACCGACAATTCCGATTTCAGCGAGGGCATCTTTGACATCATTGGCCTTATCTTCACGAACTATGGCCTCTATTTTTTTCAGCATGTGATATCTCCCGAATTATTTATAAAAAATATTATATGTAATAGCCTAAGAATAACTTCTTTCTCCATGGGAGCTGATATCCAGTCCCACTTCTTCCTCCATGGAGGAAACCCGCAGTCCGATGCTGATATTTAAAAGTTTAGCCAGTATGTAAGTCATCACGAAGGAAAATACCATTGTGACAACGACGGCCAGAATTTGAATGCCGACCTGATTCGGGTTGCCGAAGAAAAGACCATTAGCTCCGTCGGCATTGACGGATACCGTTGCAAAAAGACCTGTGGCCACCATTCCCCATAAACTGGCCATGCCGTGACAGGCCCATACATCCAGTGATTCATCCAGTCTGCGTCTTTCTCGAAAACGCATTGCATAGTAGGAAAGCGGCGCCGCTACGGCTCCTACAAACATTGCGGCCAGGGGAGTGATATATCCGGATGCCGGAGTTACGGCTGCAAGACCGACAATCATGCCTGTAGAAATTCCCAGCGTACTGGGGCGGCCATCCAGCCATGAAAGCATCATCCACACGATACCGGCTGTAGCCGCCGAAGTATTAGTTGTCAAAAGAGCATTAACCGCCACACCATTTGCGGCCAGAGCACTTCCGGCATTAAACCCGAACCAGCCAACCCAGAGCAATCCCGCTCCTAAAACAGTGAGCGGGATGTTGTTTGGTTCAATAGAAGAATTACCGTAACCCTTGCGAGGTCCAATAACCAATGCAAAAGCGAGAGCCGAAAAACCGGCTGCCACATGCACAACCGTTCCTCCGGCAAAATCAAGAACCCCCATACTTTTCAACCACCCACCTTGTCCCCATACCCAGTGGCATAGGGGGTCATAGACTAAAGTTGCCCACAGCAAACTGAATAATAGAAAGCTCTTAAATTTGACTCTTTCCACGAAGGCGCCTGTTATCAGGGCCGGTGTAATAACAGCAAACATCATTTGAAAGGCGGCAAAAAGTGAGTGAGGGATTGTTTTACTATAGTCTGCATTGGGTAATGCACCCACATTCTGAAATCCGAGAAAGTTCAGGCCACCGATAAGTCCGCCAATGTCGGAGCCGAAGGCAAGAGAATAACCATAAAGAATCCACTGAACCCCAATCAATGCCATGAAAATATAACTCATGGTTAAGGTGGAAAGAACATTTTTCCTCCGCACCATACCGCCGTAAAAAAATGCCAAGGCCGGCGTCATCAATAAGACCAGAGAACAACACACCAGAATCCATGCCGTATCACCCGCGCTGATTTGAATATTCATTTTTCCATCCTCCTGAAGACTGAACCCATAAATAGCAATAAACTTGCCATCGTTAAATAATTTATAAATACAATTAGTTATACAGAATGGAGGATTTTGAGAAGGCACATATTTGTATGGTTGTGAAATACTTAAAACAATATTGTTGCCGGGCCGCATTCCTATTCAAGAAACAATCTTGTGTTTAATAGCATACTTGGCTATATAGTGCTCAGGAGGAAGAATGAGAGAAATCGATTTAATAATATTTGATTTTGACGGTACGCTGGTATCTACGGGGGCTGATCTTATTGCTTCGGTTAATTACACATTGGGGCAGCTGGGTTGTGGACTCAGAGGAGACGATGAAATAATTTCTTTCGTCGGCGACGGTGTGAGAGAATTAATTGAACGATCGCTGGGGAAGGATCATCTAACTTTATATCCGGAAGCGCTGAAAATATTCAGCAGTCATTATGGCGAACATTTTTTGGACAATACTGTGCTGTATCCGGGGGCAAAAGAGTTGTTACAACATTTTCAGTACAAAAAGAAAGTTATTCTCACTAATAAACGGTATCCTTTCACACTGGCCATCAGCAAAGGTTTAGGCATAGAAAAATATTTTGAGGAAATAATAGGAGATGGTTCTTTTCCCTACAGAAAGCCCGATAAACGTTTGGCAGACTATTTGCTGAATAAATACAATTTAGAAAAAGAAAAAGTTGTTATCATCGGCGACGGTATTAATGACATCGCACTGGCCAAAAACTCCGGAATCTTAAGTTGTGCTTATTTAAATGGACTGGGAAAACGAATTGATTTATTGGCGGCTCATGCCGATTATTATTGTGAAAGTCTTTGGGAGATCAGATCCTTTTTTTGTTAAGAATGATTGAAAGAGTAAAACAAACCATAAAAAAATACGAATTGTTAAAGCCAAATGAGCCTGTAGTAGTGGGGCTCTCCGGCGGTCCTGATTCGACGGCGCTGGCGGTGATGCTTGCTGAAATTGCACCTTCTATGAGCATTTCAATAATAATAGCCCATTATAATCATGGATTACGCGGTGCTGAATCAGATGCGGACGAGCGGGAGGCCGGCAAATTGGCCAAACAACTGGGTTTGAGTTTTGTTTCCCGTAAAATGGATATTACGGATATTCCGAAAGGACTTTCTCCGGAAGATTTTTACCGCCGCCGGAGATACCAGTTTTTTGATGATGTGGCCCAAAGCAACCGGGCGGGGAAAATTGCCCTGGGGCATAATCTGCAGGATCAGGCGGAAACCGTGCTGCTGCATTTAATAAGAGGAAGCGGCTTAGAAGGACTGAAAGGAATTTTGCCTTTGCGTGACGGTAAATATATTCGTCCGCTGCTGGAAGTATCACGTCAGGAGATCATTTATTATCTGTATAAAGCGGGCATCTCTTATCGGCAAGACAGCTCGAACGAAAACAAAATTTATGTACGCAATAAAATTCGTCTGGAACTTCTTCCTTATATAAAAAATGAGTTCAATCCGAAATTCGATGAAACTCTGGCGCAGATGGCGGAAATTCTCCGCGACGAAAATACTTTTATCAATGACTGCGTGAATAAAACATTAAAATCAACGTGCATAAGAAAACAGAATAACAAAATTGTGCTGAACATAGAGTACTTAAGTATATTGCATCCGGCTATTCGGAGAAGACTGTTGAAAAAGCTTTTGGAGGATTTTAACCGGCAAAAAAACGGCATTACTTTTTTGCACATTGATTCCATTAGTAAACTTTTAGAAAAATCGGAATCAGGGAAGAAGATTTGTCTTCCTTTTGGAATTGAAGCCAGACGGGAGTATGAAAATTTAATCCTGGAGCGTCTTCAGGAAGGAACAGGACAAATAGAATATTCATATAACATAGAAATTCCCGGTGAAATTTATGTTGCCCCAAGGAATTTGACCGTTCGTTTGCAATTGGTGGAAAAAGATAAAGTTGATTTCAGCAACAGAAACAAACACTATCTCGATTTCGATAAAATCCGGCAGCCGCTGGTTTTGCGTAATCGCCGACCAGGTGACTGGTTTCAGCCGCTGGGTATGCCCGGAAGGCAGAAGCTCAAATCTTTCTTTATAAACAGAAAAATTACTCAACAAAAACGAAATGAAATGATGTTGCTGGTGGATCGGCAGGCGGTTCTCATGATTGAAAATATGCATTTAAGTGATCAGGTGAAAATAACCCCGGAAACAAAAAATATTCTGGAGTTAGAAATTATTTGAGATTATAGGGATATTATTATAAAGGTTACTTAACGTAATTAATTTAAGGAGAGAAATCTTGAACCAGCTTCAAAAAAATGTTGCTCTTATACTTACTGTTCTGCTTGTTTTTTTACTGGTCTGGCAGCTTTTTAATCAACCCAAGGGGTCACAGAAGGATATAATTTACACCGAAATGCTGACTTATCTGGAAAAAGGACAAATCAGTGAGGTAACCATACAAGGTGAAAATGTAACCGGAAAACTGAGCAATGGTACTGTTTTTAAGACATACGCACCCAAAGACGACAAAATTGTCACCCAGTTTCGGGAAAAAAATGTAAAAATCACCGCCAAACCTCCCGAGGAAGCACCCTGGTATATGACCCTGCTGATTTCATGGTTCCCGATGCTTTTACTTATCGGCGTCTGGATTTTTTTTATGCGTCAAATGCAGGCAGGCGGCGGCAAAGCAATGTCTTTCGGGAAAAGCCGGGCCCGTTTAATTACGGATAAATCCAAAAAAGTCACATTTTCCAATGTGGCCGGCATTAACGAAGCCAAAGCAGAACTGGAAGAAGTAATCGACTTTTTGAAGGATCCCCAGAAATACACAAAACTTGGCGGAAGAATTCCCAAAGGCTTATTGTTGGTTGGCCCTCCCGGTACCGGAAAAACTCTATTGGCGCGCGCAATTGCAGGTGAAGCCGATGTTCCCTTCCTGAGTATCAGCGGCTCCGACTTTGTGGAAATGTTCGTCGGTGTCGGGGCATCCCGGGTTCGCGACTTATTCAGTCAGGCCAAGAAAAATGCACCCTGTATCATTTTTATTGATGAGATTGACGCCGTTGGACGTCATCGCGGCGCAGGTTTGGGCGGCGGCCATGATGAAAGAGAGCAGACACTTAATCAATTGCTGGTGGAAATGGACGGCTTTGAATCCAATGACGGAGTAATTCTTATTTCAGCAACAAACCGTCCTGATGTTCTTGACCCGGCCCTGTTGCGTCCGGGAAGATTTGATCGCCAAGTCATAGTACCACTGCCGGATGTTAAAGGCAGAGAAATGATTTTTGAGGTTCATGCCCGCAAGGCGCCAATCGCTGATGATGTTGATTTTGCCATTTTAGCCAGAGGGACGCCCGGAACATCCGGTGCCGATATTGAAAATTTAGTTAATGAAGCCGTTCTTTGCGCTGCCCGCGCCAATAAAGAAAAAGTTAATATGAGCGATTTTGAATTTGCTAAAGATAAAATATTAATGGGTACGGAAAGAAGAAGCATGGTCATCAGTGATCTGGAAAAGCGCGACACGGCTTATCATGAAACCGGCCACGCTTTGGTTGCCCGTTTGATACCGGGCACTGATCCTATTCACAAAGTAACAATAATACCCAGAGGAAGAGCTTTAGGTTTAACCCAGCAACTGCCGATTGACGAGAAACATACTTATCCACGTAAATATCTGGATAATAACATAGCAATCCTTTTAGGCGGGCGTGCTGCAGAAGAAATCGTCCTGCATGAATTTACAACCGGAGCGGGCAATGATATCGAGCGGGCAACCGGTCTCGCCCGTAAAATGGTTTGTGAGTGGGGCATGAGCGAAAAAATGGGACCATTGAGCTATGGCAAGAAAGAAGAACAAATATTCCTGGGTCGGGAATTTGCCACTCACAAGGATTACAGCGAAGATACCGCAAAAAACATTGACGCCGAAGTTATGTCTCTGGTTATGCGCAACTATGAGAGAGCAAAAAAACTTCTCAGCGATCACATTGACATACTGCACAAAATAGCCAACGAACTTCTGGAAAAAGAAGTATTAAACGGTGAAGAAATCGACGCTCTGATCGGTGATGCATTACCCAAAAAGCTGCAGACAGCTGACGCCACAGCAATGACATAATGATATTTCCGGATAAAATTTATCTCTGATAAAAAAATGAGATATTCGCGTGAAAATAATTAATATTAGAGATTCTGTTCAGGCAACGGAGATTTTAAAAAAAATTGGCGTTGATCCCTACGGGATTGACGCCATGTTGCCAAAAACAATGAACATCAATATATTGCTGAGAAGCAAGCCATGTAAAGTCGCCAACATCATCAAGCAGGAAATGTTGTCAATTGGCGGGGATGCCGCCGTAAACCGGGGAAGCATCGCCTGCAGTGTTCCCTCCAGTGATGTCTTAATCATGGGAACCATTAAACAAGTTGCAGCCTTTGCCCGAAAAATAGAAAAGCAGCCTTTCGGGCTTAATCTTATATCTAAGAATCTTTTGGAAGTCCTCAATAATTTAAGTAAACAAATATATATTATAAAAACGTCACGCCGCGAAATCCCATTAGGACAGAAAACACAGATCATGGGCATTTTGAATGTAACTCCCGATTCTTTTTCCGACGGCGGTATTTTTTATAATCCGCAAAAAGCAGTAGATCATGCCCTGCAACTGGTCGACGAAGGGGCTGATATTATCGATGTCGGCGGAGAATCATCGCGACCGGGTGCCGTATCAGTTTCTGAGAAGGAAGAATTAAAGAGAGTTATTCCTGTAATTAGTGCGATTGCGCAAAAGACAAAAATAGCAATTTCTATAGATACAACAAAAGCAGTGGTGGCCAAAGAGGCGATCGCCGCCGGCGCGGAAATAATCAATGACATAAGTGCCGGAAATAAAGATCAAGCAATGATGCAAATCGTAAAAGAAGGTGCGGCGGCAATGATTCTTATGCATATGCGGGGTACGCCGCAAAATATGCAAAAAGGAGAATTGACCTACGGCGATCTAATGGGCGAAATAATTGATTGTCTGGAAGTCAGCATCGAAAGGGCAATTGGAGCGGGAATCGAAAGAGAACGTTTAGTAATTGATCCGGGAATTGGTTTCGGGAAGACTTTTGAAGATAACTATCGAATAATCAAAAATCTGGCGGAATTAAAAACACTGGGATTTCCGATCATGATCGGAACATCCCGTAAATTATTTATCGGTAAAGTAACGGGCGGCGAACCTCGGGAAAGAATAGAGGGTACGGCGGCCACTGTTGCCGCTGCTATATTAAATGGTTGTCACATTATCCGCGTACATGATGTTGCCTCAATGAAAAAAGTTGCGGCAGTCACGGATGCCATTCTTCATTCATAATATAAGAGAGACAAATGATTTGTGGTATCGGGATTGACCTGGTGGAAAATGACCGCATGGCAAGGATAATTGCCAGGTGGGGTTCTAAATTTCTCCAGCGTGTTTTTTCCGAGGAAGAAATAAAATACTGTGCAAAACATGTGCAGGCGGAAATCAATTACGGTGCTCGATTTGCAGCTAAAGAATCATTTCTCAAAGCATTGGGCATGGGCTTGGGAATGGGTATAAAGCTTAAGGAAATCGAGGTTGTACACGACATAAAAGGTAAGCCGGAACTGGTTTTGCATGGTGGCGCCAAATCCCAGATTGAAAAAAGAAATATTGACAAGATTCACCTGAGCCTGACCCATACCAGAAATTATGCTACAGCAATTGTTTTGTTGGAAAAATAATAAATAAAATGCTAGATTGCCGCGATTTTTAATGGAACAGGAAAAATCTTCTATTCAAATAACAACATGCAGTGCTGAGGAAACTTTTGATTTTGCCCGCAAAATAGGGGAAAAATTAAAGGCAGGCGATATACTTGCGCTCTCCGGTGAACTTGGTTCCGGTAAGACTTGCTTTACAGGCGGCATCGCCCGTGGATTAGGAGTCGATGAAAATTATCAAATTACAAGCCCCACGTTTACATTGATTAATGAATATCCCGCCAGACACAGACTGTTTCATTTTGATGTGTACCGGCTGAATGAATATTCCGAGCTCGATGATTTAGGATACGATGAATTCATTTCCGGACAAGGTGTGGTGGTAATTGAATGGGCGGAAAAAATTGCTGAAATAATTCCGGAGACGGCGGTTTTTATTAATTTTGAATATGTTGATGAGAACAAGAGAAAAATAACTATTAAAGGTCTGCATAAAAGAATGAAAGAAATTTTCGCGGATCTTGAAAACGGAGGGTGATACAAATGGCATTGGTTGTTCAAAAGTTTGGTGGAACATCAGTTGCAAACATTGATAAAATTAAAAATGTAGCCGCGAAAGTAATCCGCGAAAGAGAAGCAGGCAATGATGTCGTCGTTGTTTTGTCGGCAATGTCCGGTGAAACAGACAGGCTGATTGCACTGGCTCATCAGGCGGTAGAATTACCTAACGAGAGGGAATTTGATGCTTTAATTTCCACAGGAGAACAGGTTACAGTAACTTTGTTGTCAATGATCCTCAACTCCATGGGATATCCGGCAAAGTCTTTTTTGGGTTTCCAGGTTAAGTTTTTGACCGATAACAGCCACAAAAAAGCTAGAATTCTTAAAGTATCCACTGAGATAATCAAAAGTGCATTGAAAAAGGGAACAGTTGCCGTTATTGCCGGTTTTCAGGGCGTCGATACGGAAAACAACATAACTACATTAGGTCGCGGCGGTTCAGATACAAGTGCTGTAGCTCTGGCTGCGGTTTTAAATGCCGACCAGTGTGATATTTATACTGACGTGGATGGAGTGTATACAACAGATCCCAACATTTGCAGCAAAGCACGGCGGCTCGACAGAATCTCTTATGATGAGATGCTGGAAATGGCTATGACCGGTGCCAAGGTCTTACAGCCCAGGTCGGTAGAAATGGCTAAAAAATATGATGTTCCCGTATATGTAAAATCAACATTTTCCGATGAAGGTGGAACACTCGTAACTAAGGAGGATAAGGATATGGAAAGAGAAGTATTGTCGGGTATAACATATGATCGCGATCAGGCGAAAATTACAGTTGTCCATGTGCCCGATAAACCAGGTGTGGCCTCAAAACTGTTTACGCCATTGTCTGAACACAATATTATGGTTGATATGATTATTCAAAATGCAAGTCTGGAAGGTTTTACCGATCTTACTTTCACGGTATCCAAAAAAGACTTGACGGAGGCACAAAAAATCATCGAGGAGACGGCTCAATCTATCGGCGCGAAAAAAGTTGAGGTAGATGATCAGGTATCCAAAGTGTCGATAATTGGTGTCGGTATGGCTAGCCACGCCGGTGTTGCCGCAAAAATGTTTTCCGCACTTGCCACTGAAGGAATCAACATCATGATGATCAGCACTTCGGAGATTAAGATTTCCTGCGTAATCCAGAGAAAATATACGGAGCTTGCCGTTATGGTTCTCCATGACGCCTTTGGGCTGGAGAAAAAATCTTCATAAGTAAAAATATGTTGGAAAGACAATTAAGGGGATTAATCGTAATATCTTTAGTTTTAACGATTATTCCCCTTATTATTTTTTTCTCCGGTTCCTTCTCCAAATTTAAGATACCAATCCTCGCCAACCAGTATAAGAATTCAATAATTCTGGATATTCATGATAAACATATTGGTGAGGGAATATTTTTTACACCACCCGGAATGACTGTTAATCAACTGTTGAATACAACGGGCAACGATTTCAGAATTAAAAAAGATTTCTTACTGGAAAATGGGATGAAGATAATCATAGATTCCAGTTCAGTTAACAAGATTTCATTGTCGACAATTAATAATTATCACCGGTTTGCCCTGGGAGTCCCCGTTGATCTTAATCTGGCTACAAAAGACGATTTGATGATAATTCCCGGCATAGGTGAAAAAACGGCGGAAAAAATACTTGTATTAAGAAACAAAAAAGGTCGCTTCAAAAACATTGAAGAACTTATGGAAATAAAAGGGATAAAGGAAAAGAAACTGGCCAAATTTAAAAAATATCTCAGCTTAAAGAAATAGGGAATGACCTATCTTCTGAAAGAATTATAAAAACTCATGACCCGCTTCACATAATTTTTGGTTTCCCGATAGGGTGGTACCTGGTAATGGTACTTGGCGACAGCCCCCTCGCCGGCATTATAAGCGGCAAGGGCGAGCGTTAGATTGCCTCGATAAAGTCTAAGAAGATAACTGAGGTAACGAACTCCGCCATCGATATTCTGTTCCGGATGAAAAGCATCATCAACCTTAAGTTGAGATGCCGTTGCCGGCATCAGCTGCATTAGTCCCTGCGCTCCCACCGGTGAAACCGCCCGATGATTAAAGTTGGACTCGGCTTTGATAACAGCTCGAATTAATGCGGGATCAATATTATGCTTATTGGAGGCATTGCTGATGTATTCGTCAAATTTCGTTACATCGATGTCATAACGTAAAAGAATTCTTCTTTCTCTCATGATGAGAGTGTATTTGGCTTTCGGATTGGTAGGAACATTCGTCAAATGCAATACACCTTCTTCATCTACATATTTATATATGTCTGCATGGGAAAAATCAGCTGCTAAAAGAAGGGGGAAAAAAGCAAATACGAAAAAAAATATTCGATAAAAAATACGCTTATTTTTCCTGGTTGATGTGTATGAATCATTGTTCATAGCCGGACACTACTTCATTGTTTTTTTCAGATCAAGACAAAATTGAATTTTTTTATTAATACTATATCGAATTTATTGAAGATAACTTAAATTATTCAAAATAAATATTTGATATTCGTTTGTTCTTGACACGATTTTATGAAGATGATAATGACTTCAACACTTTAAAACTACAAAATATGTCGGGGCGTGGCGCAGTCTGGTAGCGTATCTGAATGGGGTTCAGAGGGCCGGTGGTTCAAATCCACTCGCCCCGACCATTTTTTTTGATTTTGTAAGGTTATGTCTTTCAAATTTTTCTGCAAGTAATTAACAAAGTCTATATTGATTCCTGAAGAAAATTAAATATGAATAACGGAAGACGCCTGAGGCAGCGTTACGCCTTTTCCCCTGATTTTTCCCACTCACTTAGGGTTGCCCGCTCATTGATCAATTCTCTGTAAATTCGGGCAAGCTTTTCCGCGTCACCTTTTTTCAATGCCTTGAACATGTCTCCTTCAAGTTCAGCAATTTTAAGACGTACGTAATAGTCCAACATTTCTTTGAGATGCGCCAATACAATTTTACCCGTTAGAAGGGGATGGTTGTTGGTGACGTTCGCATCAGGAAACTGCAACCCATGCTCCAGCTCAACCTCCAGACCTTGCTGAAACCATTCAACCGGGATTTGCAGGGCTTCGGATCCGACGGCATTCTGGATAATTCTGGCCTCATCAAGCTGAACTTTAGTATCTGTAAGTTGGGTCCAGTCACGAATACCGAGCTCATTACATATAAGCTGTACTTCCTTCTTGGAAACAAAATCGACAGTTTTCATTATTCCCCCCCCTATTTATTCATGATTTCAAGACAATTTAGTTTAGTTCTAAAGACCTTTTCCTCCTTCAAGATAGTTTAATTACTTTACTAACACAAAGTCAGCAGAGGGCGCTACGTGCTGCCCAGCGCATCGACGGGCATTGGATATCACTTTATTATTTATATCTCTCATGTAACATAACACCATATATCGAAAAATTTATTTTACTATAACATTAGGTGATATACATCTTGGAATTTCTTGGTGCTAATTCGTTCACTCTGAAAAACACACATCAAATTCAAAGAACAAAAAAGCCCACCGGACTTTTAATGCCTTTGAATATCAATCTCATCAAGCCTATATATATTTGACAAAACAAGGGTAATTGTTATAGGAGAGAAAGATTAAAATGATGGGTCACGGGTTTCGAAACAGCGAAATCTAAACTGATTCAGGTGTAAATAATGAAAAATATTAATATAGGATTGATCGGGTTTGGAACTATCGGGTGTGGTGTTGTCAAACTTCTGCAGGATAATGAAAGACTGATCGAAAAGAAACTCGATGCCAGGCTGGTGCTGAAAAAAATTGCCGATCTCGATATAACAACACCTAGACCGGTTAAGGTAAATAAAAATATTCTCACCAATGATACCCGTGAAATTCTTCTAAATAAAGACATTGATATAGTCATCGAATTAATGGGCGGTTACGAGCCCACCAGGACATTTATTCTGGAGGCAATCTCTCAGGGTAAACAGGTTGTCACCGCCAATAAGGCGTTGCTGGCAATGTACGGAAACGAAATTTTCAGTGCAGCCGAGAAATATAAGACCGACATTGGTTTTGAAGCGTCCGTCGGCGGAACCATTCCCATTATCAGAACTCTTAAAGAATCGCTCATTGCCAACAACATCAAGTCAATTTACGGCATTATGAATGGGACGGCCAATTTCATTTTAAGTAAAATGACCGATGAAGGAAAAGACTTTGGCGTTGTATTGAAAGAAGCGCAAGAACTGGGTTATGCCGAGGCTGATCCAACCTACGATATCGAGGGGATAGATACAGCGCATAAGCTCGCGATAATTCTCTCCCTGGCATATGGTTGTAAAGTAAATTTAAATGATATCTTCCGCGAAGGCATTTCGTTAATCAGCCGGCAGGATGTGGTTTTTGCCAAAGAATTGGGTTATCGCATCAAGCTTTTAGCGATTGCCGTTGCCCATAATGGTGTTGTGGAGGCAAGAATTCATCCGACAATGATTCTCTGTCAGCATCTTCTGGCGAATGTAAACAGGAATTATAACGCTTTTCATCTGATCGGCGATGCATCCGGACCGGTTTTTCTTTATGGACAGGGCGCGGGAATGATGCCGACAGCCAGCGCCGTTCTCAGCGATGTTATTGATATAGCCCGAAATATCTTGAAAGGTGTCACCGGTTGTTCGCCGCTGCGCACACAAAAAGAAAAAACAATGGGTGATATCCGGCTAATGCCGATGGATGATATCGAAACCAAATATTATTTTCGTTTTTCGGCTGTGGACAGACCCGGTGTTCTTTCGAAAATATCGGGTATTTTGGGCAAAAACAATATCAGCATCGCAACAGTTATCCAGAAGACGAGACAAGAAGAGGGCGCTGTGCCAATAGTGATGACCACATATAAAGCCAAAGAAAAAAACGTACGCAAAGCTTTGAAAATAATAGATAAGCTGGATATGGTGCTGGATAAGACCATTGTCGTGCGCATCGAAGATGATCTGCTTTAAAATGCAGGTAAACAGGCTGACGGCTGACGGAAATGCTAATATGATTCAGTTAAATATCTTGCTAGGAAGTTATATTTTATGAAATATGTAATTTTGCTCGGCGATGGGATGGCGGATTATCCTACGGAAAAACTGGGTGGAAAAACTCCGCTGCAATGTGCTTTCACGCCATACCTTGATGAGATCGCCGCTTGCGGCACCATTGGTCTGGTTGATACTATTCCGGCCGGTTTTACTCCGGGCAGCGACGTCGCCAATTTGAGCGTCCTCGGTTATGATCCTCTCCAGTATTATACCGGTCGCGGACCTCTGGAAGCGGCCAGCATGGGTATAAATCTCGGTCCTAATGACGTTGCCTACCGCTGCAATCTGGTTACGATTGGTCAAAAAGACACCGATGATGCTTTCATGGATGATTTTACGGCCGGTCATATTTCGGCGGCGGAAGCCAAAGAATTAATTGATGATATAAACAAGAAGCTTGGATCAGCACAATTTCAATTTTATCCCGGTGTTGGTTATCGGCACTTGTTTGTCTGGCGTAACGTTTCGGAATCTCCTGAAACCACTCCACCACATGATATAACCGGCAAAATTATCGATCCTTACTTGCCTAAAGGGACGAGGGGTAATGATATAAAGTTGATCATGCAAAATGCTGCCGAAGTATTAAAAGGACACCGGATTAATATTGAAAGGTTGAATAACGGGAAAAAAGAAGCAAATTCAATATGGCTGTGGGGGCAGGGTACAAAGCCTCAAATTACACCCCTTACCCAGAAATTCGGACTGGCCGGTGCAATGATTTCCGCTGTGGACTTGCTTAAGGGTATAGGAGTTTATGCCGGTCTGAAAATAATCGATGTTGAGGGAGCCACCGGCTACATTGATACTAACTACGAAGGCAAGGCCAAGGCGGCATTAGATGCCTTAAAATTTATGGAGTTTGTTTTTATCCATCTGGAAGCGCCGGACGAAATGGGGCATGAAGGCAATGCGGAAGGTAAAATCCAGGCAATTGAAGCATTTGATGAAAAAATAGTGGGGGTAATTTTAAATAATATAGGAGTATTTGGTGACTACCGTATTCTTGTGTTAAGCGATCATCCCACGCCACTGGATTTGAAGACCCATGTTGTCGACC
This sequence comes from Smithella sp., assembly GCA_039679325.1. Classification (GTDB taxonomy): domain Bacteria; phylum Desulfobacterota; class Syntrophia; order Syntrophales; family Smithellaceae; genus MVRV01. Next base: position 8,195 of record JBDKVD010000002.1, on the reverse strand, counting down.
CCAGTCCGTTTGCGGTTTTATCTTCCCGCAAAGAGGAAAATAAGGCACCGGGTGTACCTTTTAATGAATTCACGGCAAAGGGAAGCGGTATTTTGGTTTCTCCCGGTCATTTGCTGATGGAAAAATTTATTACCGATTGGAGAGCATTCATTGCCTCATAATTTGACTAAAATAAGAGTAATCTATGCAGATACGGACGCCATGGGCATAGTTTACCATACAAATTACATCAAATGGTTCGAAGTAGGTCGTAATGAAATATTGCGGCAGCTGGATCTACCTTATTCAGAAATAGAAAAACATGGATTTAGTCTGCCTCTGACCGAAGTAAATTGCCATTATTTCTTTCCTGCCAAATATGATCAGTTATTGATTGTAGAAACATCCTTTGATTACATAACGCGGGTTGTAGTCAAGTTTAATTATCATATCTGGGACGAACACAAAAAGCGTTTGCATGCCGAAGGTTATACCATACACGCCTGTACCAACAAGGAAGGGAAGGTACGTAGAATTCCGCAAATTATTCTTGAACTCAAAGCTAAACACAATATTAAAGGGGAATAGTATGGCAGCAAAATTATCAAAAAAAGAACTTGAAGGGCCTGATGTCTTTCAATCATCTATTGAAAGACTTACCGATTATATTGCCGAAAACAAAACACGTTTTTATGTAATTTTCGCTGCAATAGTTGTGGTAATTGCTGCTGCGATCGGTGGTTACTTTTACTGGAATAATTATCAAACATCAGCAGTTCAGATATATACCAAGGCGCAGGACAATCTTGCTCAAAATCCAGGCAAGCCCGAAGCCGTAAAAGAGAGCATCACTCTTTTCAAACAGTTGATCGATAAATATCCGCGCAGCTGGAGCGCTAAAACAGCGAACTATAATCTGGGAAATATCTATTATAATCAAGGTGATGTTGATAATGCGATTGCTTCCTATAAAAGCTATATCACCGTAACCGGCGAGGATAATTCCGGAATAAGATTTATGGCTTTGACTTCGCTGGGATACTGCTATGAAGATAAAAAGGACTTTAAATCAGCACTAAATTATTTTGAAGAAGCTCAAAAAAGTAAAAGCAGCGGATTTGAATCAATCGCTTACCGCAATATTGCGCGAATATACGAGCAAACGAATGATAAGAAAAAGGCTATAGAGAATTATCAAAATGCTTTACAAAAAACCACGGATCCTTCCATGATTATTTTTATAAAACACAAGATTGCTTCTCTTGGCTAATTTAGAATACTTGATCTGGAGGCTGAAGATTTGAAAGAGTTAATGTCAGGGAATGAAGCCATAGCCCGTGGTCTATATGAAGCCGGTGTAAGATTTGCTGCGGCATATCCGGGAACTCCCAGTACGGAAATTATTGAAGCATTTTCCAAGTATGAAGGAGTTTATGCAGAATGGTCGCCCAACGAAAAAGTTGCTGTGGAAGTGGCTATAGGGGCAGCCTTAGCCGGGGAAAAAGCATTGGCAGTCATGAAACATGTCGGGGTTAACGTTGCCGCCGACCCGATTTTTACGGTCAGCTATACAGGTATCGAAGGAGCGCTGGTCATTGTAACAGCTGATGATCCGTCACTGCATAGTTCTCAAAACGAACAGGACAATCGCAATTATGCGAAATTCGCCAAGATTCCGATGCTGGAACCGGCGGACGCCGAGGAAGCAAAAAGATTCGTCAAGCTGGCGTTTGAGATCAGCGAAAAATTCGATACACCTGTTTTTTTGCGTTCAACAACCAGAGTTTCACATTCGAAATCGGTAGTTCCGCTGGAAGATCCTGTGCCTTATGAGGACAAGACTAAAATTTCTTTTAATGCTGAAAAATACGTTATGGTTCCGGCCGAGGCGCGGAAGCGCCGCATCGAAGTCGAAAAGCGTATGCAGAATTTAAAAGTTTTCGCTGAAACTTTCAGCGAAAATAAAATGGAAATTAATGATACGGAAAATGGAATTATCACGGCAGGGATGCCCTATAATTACGCAAAAGATGTTTTTCCCCAATTTTCCTACCTCAAATTGGGAATGGTTAATCCTCTGCCGGAAAAATTAATTCGCGACTTTGCTGCCCAAGTTAAAAATATTTATGTTATTGAAGAGTTAGATCCTTATCTGGAAGAGCAGATCAAGGTAATGGGCATCAAAGTAACAGGGAAGGAAATCTTTCCCTACACAAACGAATTTGATCCCGGAATCATTCAGGACGCAATAAACGGAAAAGAAAAGTCCGCAACTGCGCCGGAGAAGAGTGTTGCGTCGCGTCCACCCAATCTTTGTCCGGGTTGTCCCCACCGTGGTTTGTTTTATACGTTAAACAAGCTTAAGGTGTTTGTAACAGGTGACATCGGTTGTTATACTCTTGCGTACATGAAGCCGTTGAAGGGTCTACATTCTACCATTTGTATGGGCGCCAGCATCGGTATGGCTCATGGCATGAGTAAAGCGCTGAAAGAAAAAGGAAAGGGGAAGATAGTCGGAGTTATCGGTGATTCGACTTTCATTCATTCCGGAATTACACCTCTTCTGGATATGGCTTACAATAAAAGTAACGCCGTAATTATAATTTGCGACAACAGCACAACCGCGATGACCGGAATGCAGGAGCATCCGGGGACCGGCTACACCATCCTGGGAGAAGAAGCAGCTCAACTTGATTTGGAGGCTTTAGTATCAGCTCTGGGGATCAAAAATATAAGGGTTGTTGATCCTTACGATCTCAAAAATACCAAAGCTGTTATAAAGGAAGAACTCGCCAAAGATGGCCCTTCCGTTGTTATCTCAAAAAGGCCGTGCGTTTTATTCAAGCGGGCAAAGCTGAAAACTCAGGAGCCCGTACAGGTTGATCCCGAGAAATGTACAGGATGTAAAGCCTGTCTTGATCTGGGATGCCCGCCGATTTCCTGGAAAAAAGTGGAGAAGAAAGAAGGCTCCAAAAGGGAAGGGGTGGCGGTAATTGACAAATATTTATGCAACGGTTGCGGCCTGTGCCTGCAAGTATGTAAATTCAATGCGATAAAGTAATGAGGCGGATTTAATGACAGTCAATGATGTAAAAAGTATTTTGTTAGCTGGAGTAGGCGGACAGGGAGTCTTAAGAGCCAGTGATATTATGTGCATGGCAGTAATGGAGGCTGGCCTTGACGTTAAAAAAAGCGAAGTGCATGGTATGGCGCAGCGCGGTGGCTGTGTGACCAGCCATGTTCGTTATGGCAAGAAAGTTTATTCGCCTCTGGCCAAACTGGGAGGTATTGATGTCCTGGTTGCTTTTGAGAAAATGGAATCTCTCCGCTATCTGAATTATTTAACTGAAGATGCCACAATAATTGTCAATTCAGAGGAAATTTATCCACCTGCAGTTAATTTCGGCGATGCTCAATATCCCGATGACGCCGTTTCATTTTTAAAAAATAGATTTAAAATTGTTAAAGAGATAGATGCAACAGCATTGGCCCGGAAGGCAGGAAATATAAAGGCGGCAAATGTTGTTCTTTTAGGCGCAATTTCCAATTTAATGGATGTGCCAATGTCCATCTGGGAAATTGTTATTAAAAATTCTTTTCCGGAAAAATTAGTTAAAGTAAATTTAACCGCTTTCCAAATGGGAAGAGATGATTAACTTATAGCCATATTCATAAGTAATATTTTAAATACAAGTAATATTTAAAATACAAGATGTTATGGATAATATCTCAAGTAATTGATTAGGTAATATTATGGCTGAAGATTATTATGAAATATTAGGAGTTAACAAAAAAGCATCGGCTGAAGAAATTAAAAAAGCTTACCGGAAATTAGCTGTAAAATGGCATCCGGATAAGAATCCCAACAATAAAGCTGCCGCCGAGGAAAAATTTAAAAAAATAAGTGAAGCATATGCCGTTTTAAGCGACGAAGAGAAGCGTCGGAACTACGATAATTTTGGCTCCGCTGACCAGTTCCGTCAGCAATATTCCCAGGAAGATATTTTTAAAGGCGTCGATCTTGATGAGATTCTCCGAAGCTTTGGTTTCGGCGGGATCAGAGGTGGAGGCACTAAAACAACATTCCGTACGGGCGGAGGCAGAAGAGGCACTTTTAATCAGGATTATGAAGATCCTTTTGCGGGTATCTTCGGTGGTGGTACGGGTGGTGGTCGTCAGCAATATACCCAGATGCCTCAAAAAGGTCAGGATGTTGAATATAACCTATCGACAACACTGGAAGAATCTGTTTTTGGCGCAGAAAAAAAACTCTCTCTTAGAATCGAAAACCGCAACGAAGAAATTAATGTTAAAATTCCTGCCGGTATCAGCACCGGCAAAAAGCTGAGACTTCCCGGAAAAGGCATGGCGGGGTACAACAGCGGCCCTAACGGTGATTTATATTTAAATATCAATGTATTGCCACATCCGATTTTTTCTCGTGATGGCAACGATTTGTATATGGAGAAGACCATAAAATTTACCCAGGCGACGTTGGGCACCACCATTGATGTACCGACGCTTGATGGTACTATTAAAAGATTGAAAATATCACCCGGTACGCAAAATCACACTAAAATCAGAATGAAGGGCTATGGTGTTCCTAATTTAAAGGGAGGAACGAAAGGCGATCAGTACGTAAAAATCAATGTTGAAATTCCGAAAAAGCTATCTGAGCGTCAGCTGAAGTTAATCAAACAGCTGGCCGATGACGGAATTTAAAATAATAGCAAAGGGTAAGAAATTGAAGACGGCAACATATTATTTAAAAAAAATAAGAGAAAATCCTGATGCTGAATTAAGTGTTGATATGGCAGCAAATGCTATTTTGGCTCACAGGAAAGGGTTTTTCATGTCAGAAGACAGGAAAAAAGAAGAGTGGAAAAAAATAAAATCACGAATAGTTGCAAAATACGGTCTGGCTTTAAGTGCAGTGCAAGTTATAAATGAGATTGTTATTGAAATGGCTAATTTATAATACGAATGTGATTGCCACACCTCATACAACAAAGCTTATCAAATCGCACCTGCATATCATATGTCTTATAAGATATGTTATGTAAACTATATTGGCAAAAAATGATGGATTCGACTCAATGAGCTGAATCCATCATTTTTATTGTCTGTTTTCTAATTTCATTTTCTCTTTTCAGTGGGTTGGCGGCATGCCGTCATATTTTACAACACATTCCGGTTTTCCGCAGAAAATAAAACTGCTGTTCATGTGATCGCGTTCATCAAGTGCGATACTCTGGAAGACTTCCGCCCAGTTCTGAAAGTCCTTATACTTTTTTACCAGATTGCTCTTTACGGGTTGCTTTTCCCATTCCGGGTGATCGGCGACAAATTGTGCATAAATGTGTTCTGCGTGATCCTCAAATTCCGCATTAAAGAGGAATGCGCTGTTTATATTAATTCTTGCCATTATCCAGGTCAGGAGAACGTAGCTCATTACCATCAGAAAAATTAAAGGGGTACACAAAAACCAGGGGTCGCTTAGGCCGTCTTCTTTCATTTTTTCATGGACAGCCAGCAAGTGCCAATATTCGTTATCCTGAGCGTCTCGTCCCCAGGACACAATTCTGCCGGCCAGTTGCACTATCTGAGGATCGCTATAGTTGAAGGTCATGCGTTTGTATTGATAACTCTCCCATGCGCGATAGGGTATACAGGCTAGAATTTCAAGGAGTTTTGTTTTAGGAAGCGTTGTTTTTTTACCTACAAGCATATCCATGGAGGAAAAAAAGAACCGTGCTATAGATGAATATTTATAGTGAGGTCTTGCTAATGATGCTTGTTGCTCCTTTTTCAGATCGATTTTTATCTTTTCCATTGGCGACCTCCTGTCGGTAAATTAATGCAAATGATTAAAAATTAGAAAGCATTTTTATTAAGAAGGCACTTCGGTACTGAATTTCGATCATTAAATGGCGCAAAAATATTGTAATAATGATACAAAAAGTTTCCCCAAAATGGAAGAAATATTTAATTTTTAAAAAAATTCCACCTCCCCTATTGCCCCCATATCATTACCGCAGATTATGACGATACCTTTCACACCCGGAATATTTATTCCATAATCAAGAGATTTTTTTATGTCTTTTTTACTTTTTACACGATTACCAATGGCAGATGCCGCCGCATCGGCAAGAGTTGATGATTTGGAGATGACACAAACAGCGTCAGCTTTGCCGAAGCTTAATGACGGTCCGACAGTAGCCGATGATGTGCATATTCCTACTGGAGTATCTTCAGGTTTTACAAGTAGTTTGAGCTTGTAACTTAAAGCCGATTCTCCGGCAAAAATAGCTACAGTCACTCTTGTCTTCGATCGCAGAAAAATGTCTCCGCCGTTTTCAATAATCAGATCTACCGTCTTTTCCCGAAGATCGCGTCCCACAAATTCGGAAACGGCACCGGCAACCGAGGCCATTGGCCCCACACTACAGATTTTAGATTTGCTGAGCATTTCGCGAACGATCGGCGGGGCTAAATCATTTTCTGCAAGTGGTAAAAGAGATGTACGGAATTCGGGATGGTTTTTAATGTAGGATTCTATGAAATTCCTGTGTTTTAACAGTGATTTGTAAGCCTGATCTGCAAGATTAGTGTCCGAACTGATTAAAAGATCGCTTTCCGCGATTTTAACATTATATGAAGTAAGATTGTCTTTATTTATTAATGATCTATACGTTCTTTCTTCATATAACATATTAACAATAGGTTGTTGCTCCTTCTCCCAATATATTATCTGCTTCCCGTTTTAATCGGTCATTAATATCGAGGCGCAACTCATCACCCAAATATACAATTGTTTCACTTTTTCCATTAATAATATGAATATAACTGTCGTATTTACCGCGATATTTTTTAATAGCATTGCTGAAGGAAATTATGTTGTCCGGTGAAATTTTGTCAGCATCAATCATAAAACGAATTTGCTTATAGGGATTTTCCAAGGCTTTAGCAAGAGCAATGACCTCCTGGGCAATGACTTTGAGCGATTCATCACCAACATCAATAGTTCCCTGGATTAACACCGGTTCGTCCGCATGAAGCAGATCGTAATATTTTTTATACGTATCCGCCCAGAAAATGATGCTTACCGAACCCTGTAAATCCTCTAGAACAACGTTGCACATGATATCTTTGCGCTTAGTTGTCCTTTCGGACAGGCTGCTGACTACACCGGCTATGGTAATTGTGTCTTTATCTCTCTTTGTAATTAAAGAAGCTGAATCCGTGTTGGTAACGAACTTTAATTTATCGGCAAAACCATACAAAGGATGTCCGGAAATGTAAAAACCAAGTGTTTCCTTTTCGATAGATAAAAGTTCTTTACGATCCCATTCAGGAAGATCGGGAATCATGTAAGAGCCAACGCCATTTTCCGAAGCGGCTCCGGAATCATCTAAGTCATCAAAAAAACTGGCCTGATTACTTATTTTCTGCTTTTGTTTGCGTTGAGCTTCTTCCATTGCCGCTTCACAGCATTCCATGAGCTGACGGCGTTTATACCCCATCGAGTCAAAAGAACCGCATTTAATCAGACTTTCAATAACGCGTTTATTAACTTTGCGCAGATCGACACGGCCTAAAAAATCCATGAACGAGGAGAATTTTTCCTGTTGGCGCATGGCAATAATGGATTCAATAGCCGCCTCGCCGACATTTTTCACTGCCGCCAGACCGAAACGAATATTTTCACCGGAGATGCTGAAGTCTTTTTGTGATTCATTAATATCCGGGGGTAAGATATTAATGCCCATTTCCTTGCAATTGTTCATGTATTTGATGATCTTGTCGCGGTTGTCTTTTTCCGAAGTGAGCAACGCAGCCATGAAAGCAACGGGGTAATGTGCTTTTAAATAGGCGGTCTGGTACGTGATAATGGCGTAAGCCGCGCTATGAGACTTATTGAAACCATATTCAGCAAATGTTTCCATCTGCTCCCATATGGTCTTCGCCTTGTTTTCGTTAATATTTTGGTTTCGTGCACCTTCGAGAAATTTGGGCTTCTCCTTTTCCATCGCCGTAACCTGCTTTTTCCCCATCATTTTGCGCAGGGTATCGGCCTGGGCCATAGTGTAGCCGCCGATCACATTGGCAATCTGCATTACCTGCTCCTGATAAAGGATAATGCCGTAAGTCTCTTTCAAAATTGGCTCAAGCTGTGGAAGTTCATAAGTAATTTGCTGTTTTCCATGCTTGCGGGC
>JBDKVD010000001.1:0-14498 GCA_039679325.1 Smithella sp. | reverse complement strand
CCCAGAATGTCACCGGCCAGAACAATTCCCTGTCCACCGAACCCTGTTAATAATACATGTCTTTCCTTAATTGTTTTCATCCGTACTACCGCACTTTCTGATCATCAGGCTGCATTGGCCGCCACTGCGGTATCTGCAGGTGGTTAAACTTTGCATAGTTATCCAAGAATGTAGGACGCTCGATGTCAACAAACTTTCCTACAACGATTTCCTTATCAATATCCATTAATGCCTCTTTCGGATCAATATCACCCCGGATTACCGAGCGGCCGTGGTAGAACTTCAGCATTTCCAGAGCGCTGCCCATGCGATTTCGCCGTCCGTATGAAGAAGGACATGGTGAAATAACTTCCACAAAACTGAAGCCGGTTTTGAACAGAGCCTCGGTAATGGAACTACGCAGGGAGCGAACCTGCATCGCCGTCCATCTGGCTACATAAGTAGCCCCGCAGGAGGAAGCAAGATAACAAAAGTTGAAAGGCTCTTCAGGAGAACCGTTAACTGTTGTTGTTGTTTTAGCGCCCAGCGGCGTGCCGGGGGACTGCTGACCGCCTGTCATTCCGTAATTGAGATTGTTTACACAGACAACAGTGATATCCATATTCCTGCGGGCGGCATGTATAAAATGATTACCGCCGATAGCAAAAAGATCTCCATCGCCGGATACTACGATAACTTTTGTCTGAGGCCGCGCCAGTTTCAAGCCGGTGGCAAAAGGCAATGCTCTGCCATGCGTCGTATGGAATGAATCAAGTTTAATATACCCGGCCATGCGTCCGGTACAGCCGATTCCTGATACCATTGCTATTGAATTGGGATCCCAACCTGTATTTTTAATCGCGGCAATAACAGCACTGAAAACAGTACCGATGCCGCACCCCGAACACCAGATGTGGGGAATTCTTTCTGTTCGGAGCAGAAAGTCCATCGGATGTGCTGCACCACTTTTAGGTGTTTTTTGTGTTATCATGGTTTCCCCTTTGCAGCTTTATGAATGGCGCCGAGAATCAGAGAAGGATGGATGATGGCGCCGCCGTAATTGTATACCAGAGTAACCGGACAAGCGCCGCATGCACAACGTTCCAACTCCAAAACCATTTGACCGCCGTTTATTTCCGGCATAATGAATGCCTTAACCTGGGGGGCAAGAGAACGAATCAAATCTTCCGGAAACGGCCAGACTGTTTCCAGTTTGATCAGTCCCGCCTTTATCCCGTCGTTTCGTGCATCGCGCACTGCCTGCATTGAAGATCTCGCACTGATACCATAAGAAACAACCACCACCTCGGCGTCATCAATGAACATGTTTTTCGTTTTTATGATTTTATGGCGATTATTGCGAATTTTATTCACCAGCCGGCTGACCATTTCTTCCTGCCCTTTTGCATCCATCGCCGGATAACCCCGTTCATCATGGGTCAGTCCCGTAACATGAATGCGATATCCGTCTCCGCAATTAGCCATAGGTGCTACGCCATCGGCATCCGGTTTATAAGCGAGATATTCTTCCCTGGAAACCGTCGGTTTGCGCCTGTCGATTATCTCTATTTCATCTTCACGCGGAATAATTACGCGCTCATTCATATGCCCTATCACTTCGTCTGCAAGGACAATGACGGGAAGACGATACTGTTCACTGAGGTTGAAGGCTCGTATCGTAAAATCAAACATTTCCTGCGGGCTGGAAGGAGAAAGCGCTATAATTTCGTAGTGGCCGTGGGAACCCCAGCGCGCCTGCATCATATCGCCCTGCGCCACCAGCGTCGGTAAACCTGTACTGGGGCCGCCGCGCTGAACGTTACAGACTACACATGGCGTTTCCGTGCAAATACCCAGACCGATATTTTCCATCATCAATGAAAAGCCCGGCCCCGATGTACTGGTCATGGATTTTACCCCACCCCAGCTTGCGCCTAAAATAGCTGCCATAGAAGCTATTTCATCTTCCATCTGTATAAAAATACCGCCTAATCGCGGCAAGCGTTTGGACATGGATTCGGCAATCTCTGTTGCCGGCGTGATTGGATAACCGGCAAAAAAACGGCACCCGGCAGCTAACGCCCCCTCGCAACAGGCTTGATCACCATTGATAAAATGTATTCCTGTTAATACTTCTTTTGCAGACAAAATGGTTCTCCTTTGCAACATCATTCATCAATATCACCGTCTTCCACGCTGTAAATGGCAAATTCGGGACAGAGAATTTCACAGAAATGACAGTTAACGCATCTGGAGGCGTCAATTACCTCTGGTATATGGTAACCTTTTTTATTGAAAACAGACGACATGCGTAAAACTTGCCTCGGACAATTGGCAACGCAAAAACTGCAACCTTTACAACGGTCTTCAATAACAATAACATGCCCTAACCGTCCTCTTCTGGTTTTTGTTTCATCCGATTTGCTTACTGGGTACTTTGCCTTTTTTTGCATATTATACACACTCGACTTTACGCAGTATTTCTCGTCCAAGGCTTCCTGCAGGATTGGCTACATTCGCATTGTAATCGGGGTATTTCGGTGACAACCGGTTCCCTGAGTGTTGACTTTATAAAAAGTGCGCGAACAAAATAACGTTGTGGCCATATACGAATAAAGAGACTCTGTCAAGGTAAAATACATAAATATTATTTTTGATCGAATATTTGATTGATAATTTATCGTAATATTGATAAGAGTGAACATTTTGTATGTGATCAATAATCACGGTCTTAAAAACGGGAACGGGAGATACGGGAATGATCGAAAAAGACGAAATCGAAAAGATTAAAACCGCCGGAGAAATTTGGGAAAAAGAAAATATTCAAAAATCTCTGAACCGCGAAAAAGAACGCAAAGAGGTATTTACCAGCATTTCCGGTACACCCATTAAAAGGTTATACACTCCACTGGAAACAGCAGATTTGAATTATAATGAAGAATTAGGCTATCCGGGGCAGTATCCCTTCACCCGCGGCGTCCAGCCGACAATGTATCGCGGACGTTTTTGGACAATGCGCCAATATGCCGGATTTGGCAGCGCACGTGAAAGCAATGAGCGTTACCGCTACCTGCTCAATCAGGGACAGACCGGACTCAGCGTCGCCTTTGATCTTCCCACCCAGGCAGGATACGACAGCGATCACCCGCTGGCCATGGGTGAAGTGGGTAAAGTTGGGGTAGCCATTGATTATATCGGAGACATGCGTGAATTGTTCAGGGGAATTCCTTTGGACAAGGTTACTACATCCATGACCATCAACGCTCCCGCAATCGTGCTTTTGGCCATGTATCTGGCCGTTGCAGATGAACAGGGAGTCGCTTATGATAAACTCGGTGGTACGGTACAAAATGATATTCTCAAAGAAATTACTGTTCGCGGCCAGTACATTTTTCCTCCCCGGCCCAGCTTAAAGCTGTCGGTGGATCTGATCGAATATTGTTTCAAAAATGTTCCGAAATGGAATTCCATCAGCATCAGTGGTTATCATATACGGGAAGCCGGCTCCACCGCAGCACAGGAAGTAGCCTTTACTATTCTGGACGGCATCGCTTACGTTCAGGCCTGTATTGATCGCGGTCTTGGCGTCGATACCTTCGCCCCGCGTCTCAGTTTCTTTTTCAATTCCTTTACGGATGTTCTTGAAGAAACGGCCAAGTTCCGGGCAGCCCGCAGATGCTGGGCCAGAATAATGAAAGAGCGCTTTGGGGCAAAAGACCCCCGTTCCATGATGATGCGTTTCCATGTTCAAACAGGCGGCGTCACGCTTACGGCGCAGCAGCCGCTGAACAACATCGTCCGGGTTGCCCTGCAGACATATGCGGCGGCTCTGGGTGGCTGTCAATCGCTGCACACCAATTCCTTTGATGAAGCGCTGTGTTTGCCCACGCAGGAGGCGGTAACGGTTGCTTTGCGTACCCAGCAAATTGTCGCTGAAGAAAGCGGCGCCACCAATACTATAGACCCTCTGGCCGGATCATATTTTGTGGAAGCCATGACTGACAAAATTGAGTCGCAGGTAACAGAATACATTAAAGAAGTAGATGAAATGGGTGGAACACTCACCGCCATTGACAAGGGTTTTATCCAGAAGGAAATTCAACAAAGCGCTTACCGTTTTCAAAAAGAGATTGAAAACGGAGAACGTGTATATGTCGGCATCAACAAATATACTATGGAAGATTCTCCTCACTTGAACCTCTTGAGTGTGGATATGAAAGTTGGCGAAAACGAAGCGGACAAACTTCGAGAAATGCGCGCTAACCGCAACGGGGTAAAACTGAAAGAAGCACTGGAGAATTTACGCAAAGTCTCTCTCGACAACAAAAACGTCATGCCCGCAGTCATCGAGGCGGTCAAAGCCGATGCGACTATCGGCGAAATCTGCAACGTATGGAGAGAGGTATATGGAGAGTATAGGCCACAACAATTTTTTTAAGATTACTAAAAAATATCACAATGATTGGAGAATTGTTGAATGGATAAAGAAAGGATAATCAGGGTCGTTCTGGCCAAACCCGGTCTAGACGGGCATGACCGCGGAGTAAAACTTCTCGCCCGCATATTCATGGAAGCGGGAATGGAAGTGATTTATACGGGTTTGCGGCAGACTCCTGAAATGATAGTCGAAACCGCACTGCAGGAAGATGCAGATGTGGTGGGCATGAGCAGCTTATCCGGCGTACACAATTATTTTTTCCCACGGGTAATGGAACTGCTTCGTCAAAAAAACAGAAATGATATTCTGGTGGTAGGAGGCGGCATCATACCACATGAAGACGTCGCGCTGCTCAAGCAATCCGGTGTTGCGGAGATTTTTGGACCGGGAACATCTACTCAGGAAATTGTTAAATTCATCCAGACTCATGCACGTAAAGAAGGGTAATAATTTTCAAGGAGAAATCATGAAAGTTCTGAAAATCGAGCATATCGGTATTGCCGTAAAAAATAATGATGCAGCAAAAAAACTTTTTGGCGAGATTCTCGGCCTTCATTATGACAAAAGCGAAATTGTCGCAGAGCAGAAAGTGAAAACGACCTTTTTCGAGGTCGGCGATACGCATGTCGAGCTTCTGGAAGCCACGTCACCCGACAGTACGATTGCAAAATATATTGCAAAAAATGGCGAAGGTATTCAGCATATTGCTTTCAGTGTTGAAAACATTGAAGAATCCCTTGCGGAACTGAAAGCAAGCGGCATTCAACTCATCGACGAAAAACCCAGACGCGGAGCAGGCGGAGCGAAGATTGCCTTTCTCCATCCCAAATCCACTTTCGGTGTATTGATCGAGCTTTGCGAAAAGTAAGAAGCAAAAAAGCTGAAGCGTCAACACATCATCAACATGCATTTGCACTTCAGCTTTCCTGATTGTTTTAGCCCCCGATATTTCTATTTAGCTGCTTTTTGCAGATCTTTTACCATGTCTGTTTTTTCCCACAGGTAATTATCCATAAAAAGTGTACGGGGTATTTTTCGATAAATATCACCATTCAGCAGATCGAATTTTTCTATCATACCTTCCGGCGTCAGATTAAATTTATCTTCGATAATTTTTTCCAGGCTGTCATCGGAAATTTTGCCTGTCCCAAACGTATTGACGTAAATGGAGAACGGTTTGGCAATGCCGATGGCGTATGCCAGTTGTACTGAGCATTTGGAAGCAAGTTTTGCCGCAACAATATTTTTGGCAACATAGCGTGCACCAAATGCTGCCGAACAATCGACCTTTTCCGGTGTTTTATTAACGACCGCACCGCCCCCCAGCTGGGCGCCCGGATATCCACCGTAAAACTGTACTACCAGTTTGCGGCCGGTCACTCCGGAATCAGCCGCACTGCAGGAATTAACGGCGTTCCATTCTCCGGTCGGATTGAATAAAAATTCCGTTTTTTTATCTACATGGTCTTTCAAACAGTCAAAGGCTATTTTTTTTGCCTTGTCGCGAACCTTGTTGCGGGTGACTTTGACAAAGCGATAATCAATCGAGTTGGACATCAGCACCTTGGCCACACGCAGGGGCTTGCCGGTTTTACTGTCGTAATCAACTGAGACCTGCCCCTTCCCATCCGGCGCAAAAATCGGATCCTGACAGAACTCAAAGGCCCGCATCATTTTATTTGCCAGAACATAAGGCAGAGGAAGTAGTTCCCGTGTTTCGTCACAGGCATAACCATACATAATGCCCTGATCACCTGCACCAATTTCATTATATTTATTCAGAAGACAACTGGTGCCCTGATTGATATCCGGCGACTGGGGAATTATGGCATTGAGCACACCCATTAAATGTCCGTTCAGACCTACGGCCGCATGGTTATAACCAAGCTCAATAACAGAGTCTCTCACAATTTTATCAACATCAACATATACTCTTGTCCTGACCTCACCGCCGACCATGCAAATTCCCTTGCCCAAAAATACTTCAATGCCGCAGTGCGGCATATTGGCCAGGGTCAGTTTCTGTTTCTTCTCTTCATCCAGGATGGCCGCAATAATATTGGCCGCAATAATGTCGGCAACTATGTCAGGATGCCCGACTTTGACACTTTCCGATGAAATCTGCATAACTTTTTTCTCCTTACCGATTTTTTATGCGGGTTTTGCAGCTTGAAAATAAAAAAACCCGCGCTAAAGCACGGGTTCAATTGAGATTTTATTGATCTTCAGTGCTTTAGCACATTTATAGAGCGGAGCAATTTACTTTTAAATCACCGCTTTTGCACTTACATATCATACAAACTCATAAAATCAAGAATAATTTTGTTTTTATATATCTTTATATATAAAGAACCATTAAACAACCAGTTCAGCAATAGGCACGTATTTCATTGAATGCGCCTCGGCAACAGGGCGGCTGGTCAGATTACCTTGCAGAGTATTAACGCCCCGGGCAAGAGCTGAATCCGTCCGTAACGCTTCCCTTAGGCCTGATCTGACAATTTTCAGAGCATATGGAACGGTAACATTGTTCAGGGCATAAGTGGATGTTCTCGGAACTGCGCCGGGCATGTTGGTCACACAGTAATGAATGACGTCATCAAGACGATAGACGGGATCGCTGTGTTTCGTCGGTCGGGACGTTTCCACGCATCCACCCTGATCAATAGCCACATCCACGATAACACTCCCCGGCTTCATTGCGGCCACCATCTCCCGCGTTACAAGTTTCGGCGCTTTGGCGCCGGGAATCAGCACACTTCCGATCACACCATCGGCATGTTTAACTGAATCGGAGATATTCTGGAAGTTGGAACCAAGCGTCGTTAGATTGCCGTGTAGTACTTCATCCAGATAACGCAGGCGATCTGCACTGCTGTCAATAATAGTAACGTGGGCTCCCATCCCCAGAGCTATTTTTGCCGCATTAATTCCGACAATTCCGCCGCCAAGAATTACCACATCAGCCTGGCGAACACCGGGCACGCCTCCCAGAAGTTTTCCCCTCCCCCCATTCTCTTTTTCCAGATAGTGGGCAATGACCTGAACGGACATGCGGCCGGCAACTTCCGACATGGGCATCAGGAGAGGCAATACACCGCTGTCCATTTGAACCGTTTCATAGGCTATGGCCGCGGTTCCGGTATCCAGAAGCACCCGGGTCAGTTCAGCTTCGGCCGCCAGATGAAGGTAAGTATAAAGGATAATGTTTTTCCGTAAATAAGCATATTCAACCGGCTGGGGTTCCTTCACTTTCATGATCATCGCCGCTCCGTCCCATACGGCGGCTGCTTCCGGCAAAAGCCTGGCTCCCGCCGCAAGGTATTCCTGATCGGAAAAACCACTGCCCTCCCCGGCGCCGGACTGTACAAGAACTTCATTTCCCGTCTGAACCAGCATGCCTACACCTCCCGGCGTCAAGGCCACCCGGTACTCATTATCCTTAATTTCTTTTGGAATTCCTATTTTCATAGATTCTCCCGTAATTAGTTTTGAATAACCATTTTAATTACTTTTTCTGAAAGATACCATGAAAATCACGAACTCTGCTGAGTTTTTGTTCATCCACGAAAATATTTTCCCGGGCGCCAACGATCAGATAGCCACCTCTTGTCAATGCATCGATACATCTATTAACAGGGCCTTCGTGAAACTCTTTTTTGTAGTATGTCAACAGATTATTTCTCAGGAAGATTATGTGAAAATAATCTTTTGGCGGAGTTATGCTCATTAAATCATGCAGTTGCCAGGTAATGTCTTGCTTTAAATCATCGATAACGAAATATCGTCCCCGGTCATACAGGAAAAATCTCTTCAGATAATTCTCCGGTAGTGTTTTGACGACATGTTCGTCATACTCGCCGCCGGCGGCCTTATCCAGGCATTCCCTGTTGATGTCCGTGGCTACCAGGGAAAGCGGCGGCAGGGGTATTGATTCATCTTGCAAAAGAAGCCACAGCATTTTGAAACTGTAGATTTCCTGACCCAGGGCACAGCCCGCGGACCAGACATTAACCCTGGTGGGATTTCCGGAAAGTATCTCCGGGATCAGTTTTTCTTTGATACATTTCCAGAGAGGACGATCGCGGAAAAAACGACTGATGGAAACGGCCATCAGTTGTTGAGTCTTCTGCCGAATTTCCGCTGCTGATCTTATTTTCTCCCGATAATCGTCGACATCACGAATGTCAAGCTGCTGCATGTGGCGAACAAGCCTTTTAATGACCCTTTTTCTGACCTTGCGGTAGCCCTGCCAGGAATAACCAAGATCATCAAGAATCCGTCTGAATTGGTCATCGTTCATGATGTGCAATTCCCGTAAAATATAAACTAACTTCTGATCCTTTCCTTCAGCAATGTATACCGCTTTTGCGTTTTATTATTTCTTACCGCAATTGCCATTGCCTTTCTTGTTCCCACCATCACAACCAGCTTTTTCCCTCTGGTAACGCCGGTGTAAAGCAGATTCCGCTGAAGCATTACATAGTGCTGGGTCAAAACAGGGATCACCACCGCCGGGTATTCCGATCCCTGGGATTTATGGATAGAGACGGCATAAGCGTGGACCAGTTCATCGAGATCCGCATAGTCATAGACGATTTTCCTCTCATCAATAATCACGACAACTTCCTTCGCCTCTTCATCAATGGATGATATTGTGCCTATGTCGCCATTGTAAACTTCTTTTTCGTAGTTGTTTACAACCTGCATGACCTTGTCGTTGACTTTAAAAAGACGTCCGCCGCGAAGCACGCCGTCATCTCCCGGATTTAATGCTCTTTGAATCTCTATGTTCAGATTGCCGGCTCCGACCGTTCCCTTATGCATCGGTGCCAGCACCTGAATATCATTGATGCAATCAAAGCCAAATCGCTTCGGAATCCTTTCTTTGACAAGGCTGATGATCAGCTCCAATACCTTCTGAGGATCTTCCTGTTCAATAAAATAGAAATCATCAAGTTTATCCTGGTTGGAGATTAAGCTGGGAATAGCGCCTTCGTTGATTCTATGGGCATTGACGATAATAGAGCTTTCTTTGGCCTGGCGGAAAATCTCGTTTAACTTAACAACGTCAACGACACCGGAATCAATGATGTCCCTCAAAACATTACCGGCGCCCACCGACGGCAGCTGGTTCACGTCACCGACCAAAATGAATGTGGCTTTTACCGGCAGCGCCTTCAGCAGGTGATGCATGAGCAGGGTATCCACCATGGAAGCCTCGTCAATGATCAGGAGATCACAATCGAGGGGATAATCTTCATTCTTCTGGAAGCCGCCCTTTTTCATATTATACTCTAACATTCGATGGATCGTTTTTGCTTCATGGCCGGTGGCTTCACTCAGGCGTTTAGCGGCCCTGCCCGTGGGAGCAGCCAACATGATTCCGGCTTTCAGAGCGGAAAATATTTTCATGATGGCATTGATGATGGTCGTTTTGCCTGTTCCCGGACCACCGGTAATTACCATGACCTTATTTTCCGCGGCCCGCTGAACGGCTTCAATTTGTTTTTCGGCCAGGTTTATCGAAAGCTTTTCCTGTACCCATTGGATGGCTTTGTCGGAATCAATCCTGCGGATGGATTTAGGTTCCCTCACCAGAGCCTTCAGGTGCTCGGCAAGATATTTTTCCGCTGCATAATAACCGGAAAGGTAAACCGCCTTATTGTTCTCCTGAAATTCGGCCAGATCAAAATTTATATCTTCGATGACAACGCGCTTGTCCAGACAGACAGCGGCAATCGCTTTAACAATGATATCCCGATCAATTTCCAGCATGTCCCTGCATTTGTCGATCAACTTTTCATAAGGGAAATAAACATGTCCTTCATCCGCCAGATCATGGAGAACATAAAGTATGCCGGCCTGCGCCCTCAGCTCGGAGTCTTTGGCAAAGCCCAACTTTTGAGCAATCTTGTCGGCGGTGATAAATCCTATGCCAAAAATATCGGTCGCCAGTTGGTAAGGATTCTCCTGAACAATCTTAATTGCGTCGTTGCCATAGCGTTTGTAGATCTTGGCGGCATAGGCGGAACTAACGCCATGGGACTGCAGAAAGATCATCACGGCCCGAATTTCCTTCTGTTCTTCCCATGCCTTTTTAATCATGTCGATACGCTTTTGACCAATGCCTTCCACAGAGGCCAGCTTTTCAATTTCGTTTTCGATTACATCCAGTGTTTTCTCTTTGAACATTTTGACAATGCGCCGGGCCATGACCGGACCAATGCCCTTCACGAGACCCGAGCCCAGATATTTTTCAATTCCATGAACGCTGGCGGGAGTGGTAGTCTGGCAGAAGACGATCTTAAACTGTTCGCCAAATTTCGGGTGATTTCCCCACTCGCCTCTCATTTTGATAATTTCGCCGGGTGTGGGATTGACGATGTTGCCGATAACAGTAACCGGCTCGCGTACTCCGTAAACTTTTACTTTCGCAACCGTATACCCCGTATCCTCGCTGGTGAAGGTTATTCGTTCGATTTGCCCCTGAAGATCGGTAAGGTTATTTGTTTTATTCATTTGAGAAAAATGATTGCGGACATGCTGTTAATATCTAAAACAGATGATCGATTGATAATTTACCGCAACGGTGAAACTTTTGCAATATTTTCCGGGTCTCCGTAATCCCGACTTAGAAGTTTGATCCAGAGAATCTTCAAAAAAAAAGAGGCGCTCCAGTATTAAAAACTTTCCTGGAGCGCCTCTTGCATTTTTTTCGCTATTTAATTAGCGGGGTACCACGTTTTCTGCTGCCGGACCTTTTTTGCCCTGAACAACATCAAAGCTTACAGACTGGCCCTCAGTCAGGGTTTTGAAACCTGAGCTCTGAATGGCGCTGAAATGGACGAAAATGTCCTCACCGTCTTCCTTCTCGATAAAGCCGAAGCCTTTACTCTCATTAAACCATTTTACCTTACCTTCTGACATAACTGGAATCCTCCTTTCCTAAATTTACCAAAAGTCGAATTTCAGTAAGGCAGAATAAAAAAAACCACCAAGTCCCGATTCCAAAGAGTATGGTGGCATTCTTGCACTTCAAATCCTTGTAACTCAACTTTTCCTGCACCTTATTTACAAAAGACCTTATTCGATACAGTTGCAGCCTGTATACTGGACTCATAACCCAAAGTCAAGCTTTATTATTTAATGATGTACTCGTAAAAAGTCGCAAAACATGCAATTTCGTGACGGCCTCGTAAAAAGGCCGCAGGCAAGGCGCGCGAATCCTGAGGAATGAGGCGTACTTAGCGTACGCCGCAGTGACGAAGGATGAAGCGCAACGCTGCATCCGGCCTTTTTACGAGGCCGTCATTTAATACTCATCATACAGCGTCCAATATTCAAACGGCCGCTTTTCATCCTGCGAAGACAGAGGCGCTATCTCTCTGATAAAACGTGAAGGCGACAACGTCAACGCTCCGGCAGAACGAGTGTAATCAATAACGGGAGAACTCAAATAGAGTTGATCTTTTGCCCGGGTTACGGCGACATAAAAAAGCCTTCTTTCTTCTTCTTCGCCATCAGGTTCCTTTAAGGCACGCTGTAGCGGAATCATCCCGTCCGCACACCAGATTAAAAAGACATACGACCATTCCAAACCTTTGGCCTGATGAATCGTACTTAAGACAACTTTGTCATCCTTTTGATGTTCTTCCAGTTCTTCCTCCGAATTCATATTCGTCAGCAACGCCAGTTCGTTTAGAAAATCCTCCATCCGAGAAAATTTGGCGGCAAAATTTCCCAATTGAATTAAATCATCTTCGCGCGATGACGCATCTGAATAATTATCCTGCAAGTAAACACGGTAGCCGCCTCTGCTCAACAGAGCATCGATTATTTTCTCCGGAACCCGCTCCTCCGGCGGCAGTTCCAGTATTGTGCTGATCGTATTGCGGCAATCCTCAATACCCGGCTTTGCCGCTTTGGGCGTTATTTTTAGAAACTCGTCACGAAATACAGCCTCCAGCGGATTTTCTTCCTTGACTAAATATTTCCAGAGCTTTTCCACCGTTGCCTTGCCGACTTTAGGATACATGATCAGGATGCGCCGCCAGGCCAGTTCGTCATGCGGATTGACGATAATCCGCATGTAGGCAGTAACATCTTTGATATGGGCTTGTTCAAAAAAACGGATACCCGAACGGACATCAAACGGTATATCGCGCCGGACAAATTCCATCTGCACTTCCATGGAATGATAATGCGCGCGGTAAAGCACGGCGATCTCTCCCAGCGGCACTCCGCTGCGGGCAAGCTCCGTTATTCTCTGGGCTACAAAATCCGCCTGTTTAAGCACATTTTGAGCCGAAACCATAACCGGCCGCATACCGCCGGCGCGGACAGCCCTCAATTCTTTAGGAAACTGTTTTTCATTGTTGGTAATGCTCAAATTCGCCAGATTCAATATCTGCGGCGTACTGCGGTAATTTGTTTCCAGCTTGAAGATTTTACAGTCCGGGTAACGATTGGGGAAATTGATGATGTTGCTGAAATTCGCGCCGCGAAAAGAATAGATACTCTGGGAATCATCACCCACAACCATCAGGTTTTTATGTCCCGACGCCAAGAGATCAACCATGTCGGCTTGAATAATATTGGTATCCTGGTACTCGTCGACTAAAACATGCTCAAACCGCCCGGCGTATTTATTTAACAAATCCGGATTTTCCGTCAGCAATGTGCGGCAATTACAGAGCAGATCGTCAAAATCCATCACGGAAAGATCTTTCTTTTTGTTTATGTAAAGCAAGGCAATCTGATTGATTTCATTGAATAGATGCAGAAAAAAGGGATATCTCGCCTGCAATACTTCTTCCAGTGTATTTTGCGTGTTTAAAGCCAGACTGATAATTTCGGCGATTACATTATTCCGGGGGAATTTAGTCAGTTTCGGATTGATTTTTAATTGAGCCATGCAGGTGGAAATGAGCTGGCGGGCATCTTCGCTGTCCAAAATCGTAAAGTTGTTTTTATAACCGAGGCGAAAAGCATAACTTCTTAAAATAATATGGGCTATGTGATGAAAAGTGCCGCCAAGAATTTTTCCGGTGTAAGACTGGAGAATGTTTTCTATCCGGCCCAGCATGGAACGTGCGGCCTTATTGGTAAAGGTTGCCAGTAAAATTCGATCCGGTTGAACACCGCTTTCCAACAGACGGGCCACACGATAGATTAAAGTACGGGTTTTGCCGCTCCCTGCTCCGGCCAGAACAAGAAGCGGCCCGCCTTCTTCCATTACAACCCGATATTGCTCGGAGTTAAGTTCTTTTTCATAATCAATCATTAAATAATTGTTACCATTTTTTCAAAGTGCTTTCTTTATTGCTTCAACAGTATCTTTGGAGCTCAAAGACAGGAAGTTTTTGAGCAATCCTTCCTTTTCGTAAAAACCGATCAACGGAGCTGTTTTCGAATTGTACGTTTCCAGACGGTAGGATATTGCTTCTTCCGTCTCGTCAGCCCGCTGCACGACGGGACTGCCGCACTTTTTGCATTTATCGCCATCAGCCGTTGGATTGCTTTTGACATTGTAAATTTCCTGACATGCAGAGTTGGAGCAGGTTCTTCTGGTTGTCAGACGGTCTAAAACAACATCACGGGGCACATCCAGATTAGCGACAAAATCCATTTTAATACTAAGTTTCGCCAGAAGTTTCTTCAAATCTTCCGCCTGAGGAATCGTCCGGGGGAATCCATCCAGAATAAAACCCTTCTGACAATCGGGTTCCTGCAGACGTGCTTCCATTATATCCATAATTAATGAATCGGGAACAAGGTCACCTTTGTCCATATATTCTTTTGCTTTCTTGCCTAATTCCGATCCTTCCTTAACTGCTGCACGTAAAATATCGCCGGTGGATATCTGCACCGAACCATCGAATTCGGTTAAAAGTTTGGCTACCGTACCCTTCCCTGCCCCGGGGGCGCCTAATAAAATTATTCTCATTATTACCTCCACATATTTAATCTTTGACTGAATGAAATGCGCTTATAAAGGATAACATCTTATTGGTCAAGGCAATATAGGTCATACCATATGATTATCTCTATAAAATTTAACTTCATTTTAATTTGACAA